>JAJZQA010000260.1 GCA_021810985.1 Deltaproteobacteria bacterium | reverse complement strand
ACGTTAACGCAAAATTGGCCAATGCCGCCCTGCTCGACAATGGGGGATACGGCGTTATCATGCTTCGCGGTCACGGTGGTGACTTGGGCGGTGATTTCGGTTTTCTCGTGCGGCCCTGGTACACCAGCTACCCGCCAGCCAACAGCGGCTACACCGGGACGATCCGGGCAAGTGCCTATAATCATGCAGCAGGTGCGACCCAGTTCGGCTACATAATTACCGGAACATTCAGTTCCACGTACTGGGCTGACAAAACTTTTCCGTCCACGATATTCTTCCTGGAAAGCTGTCATGGCGCCGATCCTGGCGCTCTGCCCGGAATGCCCACCTGGACGACAGACCACGGGGCATCGGTATGGCTCGGGTGGAACGAGTCGGTCTCCTTCAACTGCGGCGACAATGGCACGGATCTATTCTTCCAGAAGATAAAGGAGCAAGAATCGGTAGGTGATGCGATCGCAGCGGTGTACGCCACCGGCTGCCGCCCACCTGAACTGGTGGCCTTCCCCGACAATAAAAACAGGTGTCAACTGGCGGTCTGGAAATCCGATCCGAACGAAGCTTCCGTAACCAACAGCCGAGATTTCAAGCTCCTCAGACTGGCATCAAACGGTGCGCAAATCTACGCGACGATAAGCTTCTACAGTACGCCATCATTAACCGAGTTTTTCTTCTATGTCGATACCGGCGGGAGCGCAGCGGCCGAAGTCCTGGTCAAATGCCACGGGAACAACTTCGAGGTGTACAAACAGACTCAGCCGGGACTCTACAACGACAAGGTATACACAGGAACCCCGACCAAGAGCGGTAACGATTACAGTATCATCGTGCCCTGGAACACCTCATTCGGCACAGCGAACCCGGTCAAAATCTGGCTCTACGACATGACAGGCAAGGACAGACTTCCCGATAGCGGAAGCGTGACATTGAAAAAGTAGACTGGTATTCTGTAGAAAGGCTGGTGCGGGAGCAGGGGTACGAATGTCTCTGCTCCCGCACATCCTGGAGGTATGCCATGAAAAGAGTATTTCCGGTTTGGTACGGAATGTTTCTGCTGCTGGCGTCGGCCTGCGCGGCAGAGCCTGACAAGGCGAGTTCGGAAACTGCCCGACTTCGGGTCACTCCCGAGTCACTGCCAATGGAAGCCGATTCCCGCTATGCCGGATATCTGCATGCTGCCGCTGGCGACAAAACCGCGGCAACGGAAAAGACTGCCGCGTATCTGCGAACCCTGCCGGGGGTAAAAGGGGTCACGGTTCGCGGCAGCAACAGCCTGCTGGTGATCATGGAAGACGGCAACGAATTATTCCTGATGCTCGGCAGGGAGCGGCTCTGAATAACAAAGGGACATCAAACACCTATCCGAACAAGTGTGCGATGTCCCTTTGTAAAACTGCCGGGGCATGTCTCAGATCAAGTTAAAATATCATATCATTCCTTATCAGAGCCCTGCATCACCCCCGACTCAGCGGTACCTCTTGCAACATCCGATGCTGTTTGAAGCAGCAAACCGGGAATACAGGTCTCAGAACGCCTTTATGCGACGTGGCTGGGATGTCCCCCCAGAATCGCACGGGATTACCTGCCGCGATCCCGCCCCCCATCTCCACCTCGCTTATCCCTTTGATCGTCGACCTTCCCGGGCCCCTGTTGCGTACCCCGCTCCTGCTGCTGTCTTTGCGGCCGCTGTTCACGCTGAACGTCACGCGGCTGTTGTCTCTGCCCCTGGAAGCCCTGGCTGCGTTGCGGTACAGGAGCCGACCGGAAGGAATCGTCGCGCCCCCGAGGCTGGGACTGGGGACGCGGTGCAACAGGGGCGACTTGCCGCGGCTGCCCGGAAGGCCGGATGTCCTGCTGCCGCGGAGTTCTCACCGGAGACTCCTGCATCCGTCTCCGCTGGTCAGACGCCGGTGACCTCCGCTCCACCTGCTGCCGGTAAATGCGGCGTACTTTCTCGTTGCGCGGCTGGTGCCGGTAATTCTGCCGGTGCAGCGACCGTTGCTGTTCAAAACGCGGATACCTTTCTCCCGAATACTGGCGCTGGTAAGTGGGTAGAGGAGCGCGGGCAGGAACATAGGCTCGGTTCCATCGGTCCCAGCCTCTGCGGTTCTGCTCCCATTTCGGTCCCCAGTGGTGACCCCAGCGCGGTGGCGCATCATGCCGCCAGTCGTGGAAGTAGACCGGAGGCCGCACGTAGTAGCGAACCGGGATGCGGAGGATGAACACCGGAACGAACACCGGCTCCACGTATCTCCAGGGACCGTTGTACCAGGAACTGGCGTACCAGTTGTCGTCGTAAAAGACCCAGTACATGCCGTCGTAGAAGAAATAGTTGGCAGCCACCGAGGGGGCATAATAGACCGGGTAACCAGGCACCGGCACCAGTTCCGGAAAAAGCGGTAGATTGATGCCGATGCTTACGTTGGGAGTGCTGATCCCAATGCTGACCTGCGCTGGAGCGGCAGTCGCCGAAAACACCAGCAGGCAGAGTGCTATGAGTCCGTAGCGTGTCTTTTTCATCTTGTTCCCCCGTTCGACCGGTACATATCGTTATACCGGTTGTGTGCCATCAGACCGGATGGCAGGATAAAAACCATAGGTAACTTTTGCACGGCATGCCGAATTGTCAAGTACCTCACCCGCTGCATGGCAGGTTGGCTGGCGAGATACGCAGGGGTCACCCTTTACAAACGACATGAGCCAAACCAACCCGGACCCGATCTGAACAGTGAGAAAACCGGGGAATCCGCCGATTTAGCGGCGGATACAATGAAAAAAGGGATCCCACACAGCTATCGATACACATGTGTGAGATCCCCTTTATTACTGGTTCAGACAATTACTGAGCACGTTACGATACTCGCCTCCATCAAAAATTTCCCCGTTCCAGAGCCCCCGGAAAATTCGGTTTCACTTCAGGAGACCTATCGGAAATGTAGAGTTTATCACCCTATTCACTGAACAGCGTGGTGGACAGATACCGCTCACCGGTATCCGGGAGCACCACCACGATCAGTTTCCCGGCATTCTCCGGCCGTTTGGCTACTTCCAGCGCAGCGACAAGCGCCGCGCCGCTGGAAATCCCCGAGAGCAGCCCTTCTTCACTGGCCAGACGCCGGGCGGCGGCAAAGGCGTCCTCGTTCTTGACCGGGATGATCTCGTCGATAATGCCGGTATTGAGCACCTCGGGGACGAAACCGGCGCCGATACCCTGGATCTTGTGCGGACCGGGCTGGCCGCCGGAGATGACCGGCGAGTCGAAGGGCTCCACGGCAATTACCTTGAGGCCGGGCTTCTTCGCCTTGAGCGCCTCGCCGACGCCGGTGATCGTCCCGCCGGTACCGACGCCGCCCACCACGATATCCACCGCGCCATCGGTGTCTTTCCAGATTTCCTCGGCGGTGGTTTGACGGTGAACCTTTGGATTGGCGGGATTTTCGAACTGCTGGGGTACGAACGAGCCGGGAGTCTTCGCCGCCAGCTCTTCGGCCTTTTCAATGGCGCCCCGCATGCCCTTTGCTCCGGGGGTGAGGACCAGCTCGGCGCCGTAGGCCTTGAGCAGATTGCGCCGCTCGACGCTCATGGTGTCGGGCATGGTCAGGATCAGCCGGTAGCCGCGAACCGCCGCCACCAGGGCCAGGGCAATGCCGGTGTTGCCGCTGGTCGGCTCAATGATCACCGCGCCCTTTTTCAAGAGTCCTTTTTCTTCCGCATCCCTGATCATGGCCAGGCCGATCCGGTCCTTGACGCTGCCGCCCGGGTTGAATGACTCAACCTTGGCCACCAGCTGCGCCTTACTATCGGCGGCAATCTTTTGCAGCCGGACCAGGGGGGTATTTCCTATCAATTCGGTAAGATTGTTGAAGATTCGTGCCATGGTCTCTCTCCTTTTTTCTCTGATTGCAGCTAATGTTAATTTAACTCGTCAGATCTGGTAATCGCCGACAAACACACTCATTTTCCTGGGCCGCAGAAAAACCTGCTCGCCGACCTGCAGGGTAAGTTCCTGGAGGATCTCCCGAGTCAGTTCCGCTTGAATCGCCTCACCGGTTTCCAGGTGGGAAAGGTCGATCCTGACCAGCGGCCCGATCTTGGTGATGGCCCGCACCTGGGCCGGTACCGAAGATTCATCCCAGGCCGTCCTGCCAATTTCAATG
>JAJZQA010000259.1 GCA_021810985.1 Deltaproteobacteria bacterium | reverse complement strand
CGAGCTTCATAAGAAAGTTGTCAGAGGAACACCATGAATAACTATATCGCAGCGGTGGTTTGTCTCCTGTTTGTCCTCCTGAATGGTATCCCCCTGTCTGCCGCCGAACAGCGTGTGGTCAGGGTCGGAGCTTTCAATTACTATCCGGCAATTTTTAAGGATAGTGATGGTGTTGTGAAAGGTTTTTACGTTGATGCTCTTGCCGATCTTGGACAGCGCGAGAACATCCGCTTCGAATATGTCTATGGTTCCTGGAGTGAGGGATTGGAGCGAATCAAGACCGGAGAGGTTGAGCTCCTCACCAGCGTTGCCTATACGGACGATCGAACAAAGTTCCTTGATTACGGTAAAACTCCGCTTCTTACGGTGTGGGGTGAGTTGTATGTACCGCTGACTTCGGAAATTGACGGTATTCGTGGCGTTCAAGGTAAAAAAATTGCCGTGATGAAGGGTGATTTCAATGCCCGGCACTTTATCGAGCTGGTGAAAAAATTTGATATAACCTGCGATTTTATCGAGCTTGACGGTTTTGAAAGTGTCTTTAAAGCGCTAGCCGCCCAAAAAGTCGATGCCGGCGTGGTGAACAGCACCTATGGTGTCGCAAAGCAGTATGAGTACGGCCTTCGCTCCACCGGGATCGTCTTCAATCCTTTTGATATCTACTTTGCTGTTGCCAAGGGTAAAAATCCGAGGCTGCTGGTGCTGCTTGATAGATACCTTGCCGAGTGGAGACATCAGGCCGATTCGCCCTATACCATGGCCCGGCAGAAATGGTCGCATGGCAACACCGGCATGATTCAACACATTCCCCGTTGGCTGGTCACTTCCTTTGCCGCGCTGATCATGTTGGCGTTTGGTGCCGGTGTCTTTATTCTGCTGCTCAAGAAACAGGTGCACGGCAAAACACGCTCGATACGGGAGTCATCACAAAAGTATCAACTCCTGAATGCCCGCCAGGAAGCACTCCTGGCAGCTGTCCCCGATATCATCATGGAGGCTGACACCAACAGGGTTTATACCTGGGCGAACAGTGCCGGAAGGGAGTTTTTCGGAGATGATGTTGTTGGAAAAGTGTACGCCTATTTTTTTGAACGTGAGCAGAAAACAAGCGAAATAGTCAACCCTCTCTACGATGGCACGGAGAAATTGCTCTATGTCGAAAGCTGGCAACGCCGCAAAGACGGTGAAGTCCGGCTGCTGGCCTGGTGGTGCAAGGCGCTGGTGGATGAGCGTGGTGCCGTAACCGGCACATTGTCGACCGCGCGCGATATCACCGAACAGAAGCAGTCGGAATTGGCATTGCGGGAAAGCGAACAAAAAAATTCCGAGGCTCTGGAGTTCACTAGAAGTATCCTGAAAACCTCTTCCATCGGTATTGCTCTGTATCGTGCCGACGGTCAGTGTTACTTCGCCAATGAGGCCGCCGCCGTCATCGTCGGAACTGATGCGCAATGCCTATTGGCGCAGAACTTTCATCAGATTCAGTCCTGGCGGGAGTCAGGAATTTATGAGACCGCGCTCAAGGCGCTCAACTCGGATGGTGAACAGATCCTGGAAGTCAGTGTTGTCACTACCTTCGGCAAGGCTCTCTGGTTACGTCTCATCTTCTCCGCAATACCGGCCAAGGATGAGAAGCATCTGCTGCTGTTTACCCAGGATATCACCCAGCGGAAGAGTTCCGAGGCGGCGCTTCAGCAACGGCTTGTTGCTCTCACGCAACCGCTTGACAGCGGCAGTGTCGCATTTGAGGAACTGTTCAGCATCGCTGACGTGCAACGGTTGCAGGACGAATTTGCCCGGGCAACGGGTGTTGCATCGATCATAACGCATCCCGATGGGACCCCCTTGACCGCACCGAGCAACTTTACCCGCTTGTGTAGGGATATTATCCGCAAGACGGAAAAAGGCTGCAGCGCCTGCTTTAAATCAGATGCTTTTCTTGGCCGCTACAATCCTGATGGCCCGAACATTCAACCCTGCTTAAGCGGCGGATTATGGGATGCCGGGGCCGGTATTGCCGTTGGTGGCCAGCACATTGCCAATTGGCTGATCGGGCAGGTGCGCGATGAATCTCAATCCGACGAGAAAATGTGCGCCTATGCCCGCGAAATCGGCGTTGACGAAGCTGTTTTCCTAGAGGCTTTTCACGAAACGCCCGCCATGTCACGCGTGCAGTTTGAACAGATTGCCCAGTTCCTTTTCACGCTGGCAAACCAACTTTCCGCCAGCGCTTATCAGAATACTCAACAGGCACGTTTCATCAACGATCGCAACCTGGCTGAGGAGGAAAAGGCCAAGCTGGAAAGTCAATTGCAGCAGGCCCAGAAGATGGAGTCCGTGGGGCGCTTGGCCGGAGGCGTGGCGCACGACTTCAATAACATGCTGACGGTAATTCTTGGCCAGGCGGAATTGGGTCTGATGAAAATTGATTCGTTCAATCCCCTGGCCGGCAACTTTACCGAAATCATTGCGATGGCGGAACGTTCGGCGGAGCTTACCCGGCAGTTGCTCGCCTTTGCCCGCAAACAGACGGTTGTGCCAAAGCTGCTGGACTTGAATGAGACGGTCGCCGCCATGCTTAAAATGCTGCAGCGTCTCATTGGTGAAGATATTCGCCTGGTCTGGCAGCCGGCGCCCGATCTCGGCCGGATTTTGATGGACCCATCGCAGCTTGACCAGGTTCTCGCCAATCTCTGCGTCAATGCCCGGGACGCCATCGAGGACACCGGTATGATCACCATCGAAACGGAGAACAGGACGATTGATGGTGACTTCCGCAACGCGTTTCAGGATTCGGCGCCCGGGGAGTATGTGCGGTTGTCCGTCCGCGACAACGGCCGCGGCATGGACAAGGAGATAATTTCGCAAATCTTTGAACCGTTTTTCACGACCAAGGAAATGGGGAAAGGAACCGGACTGGGATTGTCCACTGTTTACGGTATCGTCAAACAAAATAACGGTTTCATTGATGTTTACAGTGAGCCGGAACACGGGACGGTCTTCTCGATTTATCTGCCACGCCATGAGGGCAGGAGTAGCCAGGTACTTCCGGGAGGTTTCGCGGTGCCGGTGCCGCGTGGTCAAGAGACTATTCTCGTGGTGGAAGACGAAACGTCGATCCTGGAAATTGTCACCATTATGCTCAAAGGGCAGGGGTACTCGGTACTGGCGGCGAGCACTCCCGGCGAGGCGATCAAGTTGGCCCGGGAATTTGACGGCGAGATTCAGCTCCTGATGACTGACGTCGTTATGCCGGAGATGAACGGACGGGATCTGGCCAAAAATCTGCTTTCGATCCATCCACACCTGAAGCGTTTATTCATGTCCGGGTATACCGCCAATGTCATCGCCCATCATGGGGTGCTCGATGAAGGGGTGCACTTCATCCAGAAGCCGTTTTCACTCCCGGCCATGGCGGCCAGGGTTCGTGAGGTGCTGGATGGAGAAGCGCAGGTATCATAACTTATCCCGTCACTTGCGGATTCTTTATGGGTGGAAACGCGAGACAGGGCGTGTGCCTGCAATCGGAACCGCACATGTCTACACGAAAAATTCTCTCCGGTAGCGAAGGCCGGGGCCGGGTCTGGCTCATTGAAGATGCCCGAGGATAACCATGGAGTAAAAAAAACCTTATGGCGGGATACCTGTACCTGATGATATAGTCGTGGAAAAGGAGTACAGATACGTGGAAATCATTACCGTACATTCGTGGGATGAGCTTCAGCGAGAGCTTTTTGCCAATTCCTGGAACGAGAGAATTGGGCGATTTCGATCCCGGTATGCTTTTCGGGGGCTTTCGAGTGCCGAATATCCGCTTGAAACAACTCTGATGAGACTTCGGGGAGATTATGTCAAGCTGGAGCGCCACCTGCTGCGAAATTTCCGAAAGTATGCCCACCGCAGTTTTGTTGAGCGGGACTCGCTTTGGCACTGGCTGTCCGTGGCCCAGCACTTCGGTCTGCCGACCCGTATTCTTGACTGGACCTATTCGCCGTTTATTGCGATGCATTTTGCAACCGCGGCCATAGACAAGTTCGATCTGGACGGAGCGATCTGGGCGGTCAACTATGTAAAAGCACATAGATTACTGCCGCAATCGTTGCGAGACAGTCTTGAGGAGGAGGGCGCGAATGTCATGACCCTCCAGCTTATGAACGAGTCGATA
>JAJZQA010000258.1 GCA_021810985.1 Deltaproteobacteria bacterium | reverse complement strand
GTAGAACGGGCGACTGTATGCAAGACGGTCGGCTTTATCGTTCTATTGTTTATGCAACCGGCATCTCGCTCAATGCGTTTGTGAAATCAGTTGGTTGGCTCCAGGCATCGGATGTCCCCCAACTCAGCATGGAAGCCAGGTCGACCACCCCTGTTTCTCTTGTCTCGGACGGTCATAATCTTTATGCTTTTTTCCGCAATAGCCGGTCGGAACCGGGGAAAGAAGAACCCCTTTATGCGAGCGTTTTAACGAACAAAAAGTGGGAAGTGCCTTTCCCTGTGAAGGATTTTGTCTCCTCCGAAAGCCCTGCGGTGGTGGCTGTGCCTGGTCAGAAAGCACAATTTTATCTGCTGTTTACCCGCAACAAGGATATATATTTTACGACCAATAAACTTCAACTAAAACCCTTACAACCTCTCATGCAGAGGAACTGAGTAAATTGAGAACTGAGGAAGGCTGTAACTTTTGAGTTACTTGGAGTTACTTGGGGTCGTGCCTGCAAAGCTGCAAAAAGAGAGTTGCAGGCCTGACCCTGACCCCGCTGACCCCGCAAAAGCAGAAAATAAAGCATTTCCCGACTCACGGCTGGACCGGTCTGAAACTGGCCGGTCAGTCTTGTGTTATGTTCCTTAAACATGGAGAAGGATAGTATAAAAATGAAAACTGTAGTGAACACTTTGATTGTTAGTTCTATTCTTTTGATGTTTTACGTATTTATCGGGCATGGTTTTGTCAAATTCTATTTCAGTGGGAAAAAAGAGATGCTCCAAACCGCGGCCCTTATCAATGATCTTTGCAATGCTAGTGGTACTTGTCCTTTAATGCTTGAAAGTTGGGAAGGTGAAAACGGAAGGTTAAGAAAGGGTCACATACTGTACGTTACTACTCCAATTACAGGAAGTGAGAATAATGACAAGAGCCCTAAACCTCAATCATTCAGACTGATTTATGTGATGACCTTTCCTCCCGATGATTGGTTCGAGGTTCAAGGTGGCGTTGGCAAGAAAGTCACTTCAGGTTGGACGGGCCGTTAAGCTGGTTTTGAAACCCGCAGATTCTATTGCTCCGCTAAGACTTTCTATGCAAAATAAGACCCTCGCAAGTGTTGCTCGGGGGCGTGCCTGCTAAATCGCAAAAAAGTAAAATACAGCTTTGCAGACCCCACTTTGCTCGCTTGTGTCAGCAGATATGTCCTGGATGTCCCCAAAAATTGAGAAGGAGCATCGCACATGACCGCCTCACTGGAGTCCCAAATCCGCACCCGCGCATTCGCGCGTGTACTCGGTCCGTTCCTTGTCCTCGTGCCTGGCATCATCATCGTGAGGGCGCCCGACATTCAGTTGATTCTCCACTCATTCTTCCAGAACGAGATACTCGTGTGGTTCGCAGGCGCATTCCTGCTGTTCTGCGGTCTACTGATCATCGCCTTCCACCAGTATTGGTCGAGTGCGGCGGCCGTGATGATCTCCTTGTTCGGCTGGTTCCTGGCGCTTCGCGGCCTGCTACTCCTGGTTGCCCCGCAACTCATTGCGCAAGGCGCCGACGCAGCGCTCAGGTTTTTGCCGGCAGTGCGGATCGGTTTCTTTCTCCTCGTAGTGGTTGGGCTTTGGCTCACCTATGTTGGTTGGTTGGTCAAAATATCAGAAAAAACCCGAAATAGTCAGCCATTGACATAAGTTTCCTCAATTTAGATAATCCAGCGATAACATCATGTATTTGCCTGAAATAACCCTTCGTTTACCTGCCTGGGTCAGGTCCTTTCTTGACGGACAGCCGCAAATCTTCCCTTCGCGGGAGGATCGGATGCGGCTGACGATCGAGCTTTCCAGTCTCAATGTGCGCCATGCCAGCGGCGGGCCTTTCGGGGCGGCGGTCTTTGATGAAGAGGGCAGACTCGTAGCGCCGGGAATGAATCTGGTGGTCAGTTCCGGCTGTTCTCTATTCCATGCAGAGACTGTTGCGCTGGTCTTTGCCCAGAAGGTGCTGGGGCGCTATGACCTTGGCGACGGGAGAGCGCTGCGGTACGAATTGTATGCTTCAACCGAACCGTGTGCCATGTGTTTCGGTGCAATCCCCTGGTCCGGGGTGAGCGCACTACTCTGCGGGGCTCGGAGTGGGGATGCCCGAGCGATTGGTTTTGATGAAGGGGACAAGCCTGGCGACTGGACAACTTTGCTTGAGAAACGGGGGATCAGGGTGGAGCTGGACCTGTTGCGGCCGGAAGCGGTAGCGGTGCTACAGGATTATGCATCATCTGGCGGAGAGATCTACAATCCTCGGAAAACGCCACTGTATCCGCCATTGACAGGCGAAGGCTAGGGTTAAAGTTAATGGATCATCCTTGACACGAGACAAGCTTTCCGGGGATACCTTATTCTATTCTGCCAAGTTATGGTAATTTTACTGAGACGTGAAAACCCCCGTCATATTGGTGTGGATTTAAGCGATTTTTACTGGGGATCTTGGGTACGTTACTTTCTGCCGCCGATTACCGGCGTTTCAGCCAGCGGAAACTCCTTCGGTAACGGTAACACCTTTTGTCTTACCTGAAGAGAGGCCATTGTAATCAAAGCATATCTTGCTCAGCAGGCAGAACGCCGTTGTCCCCGCAAGCACCTGCCAGGGATAGGTAAGCAGCGCGTCTTCTGGCAGAATTGTCGGCAGAAGTGCGATGGCAACTGCCGGCGGGAATGGCATGCGCAACGCGTGATACACCAGGAAGACGGTTGCCGTTGCTACACAGGAGGAAACCCAGACCGGCAAAAATAGCGCTTTATGAATGAGGAGCAGCCAGAACACGCCGGTAAAAGCCGCGAGTACGATAACGATCAGGGCCCTGCCCATTTTTGCCCGCACAGCTCCCCCTGGTTTTGACAGTTCCACGAAGGCGACAAGCAAGGGCGGAGCTACCATGAACAGGAGATCGAAGCTTGCTGCTATCGACGTGATCAGGATGACACCAGTCAGCAGCTTTCCCCAGTGGACTGACTGCGTCACTATCGATCGATCCGTTGTCGTAACCCCGGCAGTCCCGGCGGTTTTGATTATTTGACCGTTTTTCGTTTTGTAGCTGTTGAAAACAAGGCGTCCGAGGGCAATGATTCCCGTCAACAGGCATACGGACAGTGGATAATACCAGCTTTCGGAGCGGGTGATGATGGGTAGAATTGCGGCTGAGATTGACGGTAGCACGGCAGAACGAAACAGTTTCAGTTGCAGTGCTACGAGGCAGAAAGCCGCCGGGATCATTACCAGCGGAGCATAGGCAAAATACCGTACGATGATTATTCCCGTCACGGCCGCCAGGGTAGGGGACAGCCAGAAGTGGAGATTCGTGCTCTGCCATGGCGACTTTTCCATTATCCACGCACCGAGAGCAAGGGCGGCGATTTCGGGAAAGATTATTTCCTGGTCACCGGTGTACTCAGCAACCGTGAACATTGCCATAACCAGGAGAATCGCCGGAAGCTCCATTTTTATCTTCATTTCTGCCTCCACGGCCGGTATTTTTATGCCGGTTTTTTCAGGTAACGTCCGGCAAACGGTTCTTCCACTCAAAGGTTTCGGGACTCAAACCATTCGCTTCACTCAATAGCCTTAATTCAAGTGGGAAAGCATTGTCAACATATGAGAAGGGGGGCACGTCTCACCAATTGACAAAGGAGGACATAAAGGTACCATTTTTTCAGTTAAAATGGAACTTGGGGGCTGCCGCCACAAGTTTTGCGGACAGTTTGTTTTATAGAAGGTAGAATTTTGTTCAAAATGCAGCACATGTGGTAAATACTTTAACCGAAGGTGAATGTAACCATGAATTCTTCTACCGTAACCGTTCGCCGCTCCCCGGAGGAGCAGCTAAATCTTGAAGCAATGATTAACGAGATTTTTGAACAGCGCATCAGCTTCAACGGCGTTATTGGCTTTAGAGTCGAGTCGGTTGACCCCACGTCACCCCGTTTAGCCTTTGAAATGCGGCCGGAACTGGTCGGCAGTTATCTGCATAATCGTCTCCATGGCGGCGTCATTGCAACGACACTGGATACGATTGGCGGTTTAGCCGTTACCGTGGCAATCGCCGAAAAGCACGCAAATGAAACGCCGGAGCAGATTGTGATGCGTTTGGGTCGTATCGGAACCATTGATTTGCGGGTGGATTATCTGCGTCAAGGAATTGGTCGTAGTTTTTATGCCAGCGCGAAAGT
>JAJZQA010000257.1 GCA_021810985.1 Deltaproteobacteria bacterium | reverse complement strand
TCCTTAGCAAGGAGCTTGAAAGTAAATGACTGCAAACGGTACCTTTTCAGGTCAATTCCCGAAGCCGTGAAGCAGGGGATTGCCCATAAACGTGTGATTTCGATCCGCGATCAACGGATAAACATTGCATCTCCGTAACTGAAAAAGCGAAACTTCCTCCGGATTGCCTCGGCATAGGCACGGAAAAGAAATTCTTTTCCGGCAAAAGCCGAGACCAGCAGGAGAAGCGTCGAGCACGGCAGATGAAAATTGGTGATCAGAGCATCAACCACCTTGAAGCGGTAGTCGGAATGAATAAAAATATCAGCCTCGCCATCACCAGAGAGTACATTGCCGGCGGCATCGGCCGCATGCTCAAGGGCCCGAGTGGTAGTTGTTCCAAGGGCGATTACCCGCCCCTGTCCGGCCTTGCGTGCGGCAATTGCCGCGGACGTTTCCGGAGGGATGGTATAGAACTCCCGGTGCATCCGGTGTTCGCTTACCTCTTCGACCCTTACCGGCAAAAATGTTCCCAGGCCGACATGGAGGGTAAGATGCGCGATTTCAACGCCCTTTGATTGCACCTCCCGCAGGAGCTGTTCGGTAAAATGCAGCCCGGCGGTCGGAGCGGCAACCGCTCCGCTGTTTCGGGCAAAAACCGTCTGGTAGCGAGCCGCGTCTTCCACCTCGGCCGCTCGCCGGATATAAGGAGGTAGTGGCATCCGGCCCTGTTCCTCAAGCCACCGGTCGAAACCTTCCCGAGGACAAAAGCTGACCAACCAGGTTTCGTCATCGGCCCGCTCCAGAATTTGGGCTTGCATTCCGGCGGAAAGCTTCAAAAAGGAACCGGGCCGGGGCTTCTTCGACGACTTGAGCAGACAGGACCAGATTTGATCTTCACCGCTCATCCTCCGGACAAGGAAGACCTCGACACGGCCACCGCTCTCCTTTACCCCAAAGAGCCGCGCAGGAAGGACTTTGGTATCATTCAGGACCAGGAGATCCCCGGGGTTGAATAGTTCGGCTATACGAAAAAATCCGCTCTCATCGATTGTCCCGGCATCTCTGTCAAGAATCATCAGACGGGAGGCATCTCTGCGGTCCGCCGGAGCCTGGGCTATCAACTCCCGCGGCAAGTCATAATCAAAATCTTGAAAACGCATAAAACTCTATTCGCTGTAATAGCTGACTAGCCGTGTTCCGGGATAATAGTATGAGAGTATTTCCCGGTAATTGAAGCCCTCTTCGGCGCGCTGTTTCGCTCCCCACTGGCAGAGTCCTACCCCATGCCCGTAGCCGGTACCGACAAAAACAAAGTTACCATCAACCAGCTTCACCTCAAAATCAGTGCTCCGGATAACACCGTAACCCATAATTTTCCGGAAGGCTACTGCCGGGATGGAAACATTCCCCTTTGCCGTGACAAATTCAAGTTTCGTAATCCGGCCGCTCGGATAACGCGACAGGATTTGAATTTTTTCCAGGCCAGTCACATTGTAGCCGACGGCTCGAAGGTGATTCTCGATCTTTTTTGGTGACAGAGCCTGCTCCCAGAGAACTGAAGGTGATTGCATGCAATAGGTGCAATCGACCCCCCGCAGGTAGGGCAAGGTAACTGACCAGACGTTATGAGACGCCTCGGTATGTCCACCACAGCTTGAATGAAAAAACGCCTGAATAATTTTACCGTTGTAGTGGACAACCTCGCCACGGGTCTCTGACACGGCGCGGGCGGCCCTGCTGTCTTCAATGTCAGATCCGCCGTAAACTTGGTCGTATACCGTAGACTCCAATTGGTAGAGCAGATTTTTTCTGGACTGCTTCTGAAAGAGCGCAAAGGTCCGAGCAACAACCGCCTGGGCCTTTACCGCTTCTATTGGCCACTGGGACGATATTTCGCAGTTTATGAGGCCAACCAGATAATCTTCAAGGAGCATTTCATCAACTACCAGCAACCCCTTCTCCGAGGGATATACTTCCAGGTGACCGCGATAGCCCTTGCCGTCTATCTGCACAAAACCGGAGGACGTAACCTTGAGTGAGCGGAGGAACACCCCTCCCGCGGAAATGCCGCTCCCCTCTTTTTTCACAACCAGGGGGTATGACACAGAAAGGCTATTGCCGTAAGAATCGACAGCCACCAACCCGACCCCATTGATGCGTATGGACTCCTTCCCCTTCTGAACCGCAACCCGGATCGTCTCGGAATCACCGTTTGCCGCGGAGAGTACCGTGGGCAAAAACAGAATCCCAATGACCAGACTCCAGAATATCTTCAGCGTGAACATCGTCGCCTTCGCAACCTTTCGATAAAAACAAAAATATGGAATGAAGTCAACGATTTTGTCGGTTACAATCATTGTCTGCCCGAAACTTTACCGTACGAACCACCGAGTAAAAAACCGTCAACATTCTCAACCTGTTTGGACCGGTATCATAGGGAGAGGTCCTCACCTTGTCAAGCATTCAGATTCAATGTCCGGATTCAGTCGACGCGAGTCCCGTTCACGTCATTGCACGGAACGAACGCCATGACGCATCGTCATTTCAGGCAGCAACGGCGATAGTTTCCCGAGATGTTGCGACCCGTTTGCGCAGCTCCCGGCAAACCGTTTGCCCGATCTCATTTTTCGTGATATTTTGGTTCGCATTACTCTTATCGCAAGCATACATTCAGGAGTATCCTCGTGACAAAGCTTCTCCAGGTGAACGGACTCTCAACACACTTCACCCTGCCCCTCGGGACATTGAAAGTGGTAGACAACCTTGACCTGACCGTTCAGGAAGGGGAAACCCTGGCAATTGTCGGAGAATCGGGGTGTGGCAAAAGCATGACCGCTTTATCCATCATGCGGCTTGTCCCTCCACCCGGCTACATCGTGTCCGGTGAAATACTCTTTGAAGATAAGGATCTGCGCAGCGCCTCCGAGAGCGAAATGCAGCAGGTCCGGGGCAATAGAATATCAATGATTTTTCAGGAACCGATGACATCACTGAATCCGGTGTTCCGGATCGGCGATCAAATCTCGGAGGGTATTTTACTCCACCGAAAGCTCTCAAAACGCGAAGCTAAAGAAATTTCAATCGACATGCTCAATAAAGTCGGTATTCCTTCACCGTCTTCACGCTACAACGATTATCCCCACCAATTAAGCGGCGGCATGCGCCAGCGAATCATGATCGCGATGGCCCTTTCCTGCGAACCTCGCCTGCTGATTGCCGATGAGCCCACAACTGCGCTTGACGTAACCATTCAGGCCCAGATACTGGAACTGATTGACGACCTGAAACGGGAATTCGGCATGGGACTGCTGCTTATCACTCACGATCTCGGGGTTGTTGCCGAAAGGGCTCATCGAACTTCGATCATGTATGCCGGTAAAATTGTTGAATCGGGATCTACGAACCAGGTACTGCGAAACCCGCTGCACCCTTACACTGAAGGCCTGCTGTCCTCACTGCCCCAACGGGCGAAACCCGGGCAACCCCTCGCGACGATACCCGGTCAGGTGCCGAATCTGCTCTTGGGGCTTCCGGGCTGTGGCTTCTGTGAGCGCTGCCCCAAAAAAGAGTGGAAATGCCCAACCGAGGCTCCGCCTTTCCGGGAAATATCAGCGGGACACTTTGTCCGCTGCTGGAAACACCTATGACACAGCCACTACTTGAAGCAAAAAATCTCCGAAAATATTTTTCCGTAAAGTCGACCCCTTTTGCCAAATCTCTCCCGCTGAAAGCGGTTGACGGGGTGTCTTTTCAACTGAATGAGGGAGAAACTCTCGGCCTTGCCGGAGAGTCAGGGAGTGGCAAGTCGACACTGGGAAAACTGCTGCTGCGGCTTCTTGCGCCTGACGAAGGGGAAGTTCTTTTCCGGAACAGATGCCTGGAGAGTTTTTCCGCCAAGGAGCTCCTTGCTTTCAGAAAAGAAACCCAGATGATTTTTCAGGACCCCTATTCATCACTGAATCCGCGTATGCGGGTTGGCGACATTATCGGGGAACCGCTGAAAATCCATGGAACGAGCGATTCCGCCGGACACCGGGAACAGGTACATGCTCTCATGAAAAAGGTAGGGCTTTCAGAAGAGCATTTTTCCCGCTATCCTCACGAATTTTCCGGGGGGCAAAGACAGCGGATCGGCATCGCCCGAGCATTGGCGGTTTCTCCCCGGCTCATTGTCGCGGACGAACCGGTCTCTGCCCTCGATGTGTCCATCCAGGCGCAAATCATCAAC
>JAJZQA010000256.1 GCA_021810985.1 Deltaproteobacteria bacterium | reverse complement strand
TTGCCCCACCACTCCGGGACATGCCCCCGAACACACACAAGGCCCGCGGTTTCATGCCGCGGGCCTTGCCATTTCCAACGCCAATGACTCCTTTCCCGCGGTGAAGATATTACAGGGGCAAGTAAAAATGTCTATGGTAGCGGCTAGACGTGCCTCGCCCAATCGGGGTTGCGATGATTAATTGCCGCAGAAATTCCTCTGAACAGAATAAACTGCTGTAGTATACTGGACATACGAGTAAGAAGAGGAAATCCAATATACCTGAGTGACGGGCATCAGGAGTGGGGGAAACACCATGAACGTTCCTCATTCAATTCAAAAAATATCCAATTACCTTTGGGAAATCCCTGTTTCCCACAAACCCGGCATGCTGGTTCCGGCGCGCATTTATGCCACGGAAAAACTCCTCCGGCAAATGGACCAGGGCGTGTTCGAGCAGATTACCAATGTTGCCTGCCTGCCGGGAATTATTGATTATGCGTTCTGCATGCCCGACGGCCATTGGGGCTACGGCTTTCCGATCGGCGGAATGGCGGCCATGGACCCGCGGACAGGGGTAATTTCTCCGGGCGGTATCGGTTTTGACATCAATTGCGGCATGCGGCTGGTCCTGACCAATCTTACGCTCGACGAAGTCCAGCCGAAACTTCACCTTCTCGTGGACACTTTATTTACCCGGGTTCCCTCCGGGGTCGGCAGCACCGGCTTCGTTAAAATTTCCCGGGACGAATTTCGCCGGGTGGCGGAGATGGGCTCACGCTGGTGTCTGCGCAACGGCTATGCCTGGCCGGAAGACCTGGAAATGACTGAGGAAGGCGGCTGTTTCTCCGGCGCGGATGTTTCCACAATCAGTGAAAAAGCCGTGGAAAGAGGTTTTGACCAGATCGGCACCCTTGGTTCCGGCAATCACTACCTGGAAATTCAGGTGGCGAAACCGGAAAACGTGCATGATGAAAAAACCGCGCGGGCCTTCGGCTTTACCCGTCCGAACCAGGTGGCGATCATGTTCCACTGCGGCAGCCGCGGTTTCGGTCATCAGGTGGCGACCGACTATCTGAAGCTCTTTCTCTCCGTCTCCGAAAAGAAATACGGCATCAAGGTCAATGACCGGGAACTTTCCTGTGCCCCGTTTCGCTCCCGCGAAGGCCAGGACTATTTTGCGGCAATGAAATGCGCGGTGAACATGGCCTTTGCTAATCGCCAGGTAATTCTCCACCGCATCCGTGAGGTCTTCTCGGCAGTCTTCCAGCGCTCTCCCGAAGAACTGGGGATGAACATGGTCTACGATGTTGCCCACAACACCGCCAAACTGGAAACGCACTTGGTTCATGGCAGGAAAAAAGAGATTCTGGTCCACCGGAAAGGGGCCACCCGCTCCTTCGGACCCGGCAGAGAAGGGCTGCCTGACCGCTACCATGAAACCGGTCAACCGGTCATTATCGGCGGCAGCATGGAAACCGGCTCCTATCTCCTCGCCGGGCTCTCCGGAGCCAGCGAAACCTTCGGCACCACCGCCCATGGCAGCGGACGGGCCATGAGCCGCCACCAAGCCAAGAAGCTTTACCGCGGCCAGAAATTGCAGCGGGACATGGAAGAACGCGGCATTTATGTCAGAACCGCATCCTGGGGGGGCCTCGCGGAAGAAGCCGGTCCGGCCTACAAAAACATCGATGACGTGGCAGAGGCCACGGAATTGGCAGGACTCAGTAAGCGGATTGTCCGCCTGGTGCCGATCGGCAACATCAAGGGCTAGGAAAGACCATGCCATACCGTTATCTGGAAGATATCGCCACCGCTGATGCAGCCTTCGAAGCCTATGGCGAAAGTGTGGAGGAAGTTTTTCTCGCTGCCGCCGAAGCAACCACCCGGGTAATGATCGAGGACCCGGACGCCATCCAGGCGCGAGAAAACATCTCTATCCAGCTGAAAAACAGTGAGCTGGACATGCTCCTGTTCGATTTTCTTCAGGAAATCATCTACCTGAAAGACAGCCGCTGCCTCCTGCTGAGGATCAACGCTCTTCACATCGACCTTGAAAATTCTCCGCTCACGCTGACCGCGGAAGCAGCAGGTGAAACCATGATCCAAAGACACCATCCGCTGCTCACCGATGTCAAGGCGGTCACGCTCCACCGTTTTGAAATCAAGCGGAATGAAACCGGCTGGATTGCGACCGTTATTCTGGATATCTGAAAGAGATCTCACCACAGGCGGGTGTCCGAAAAGTATTTACGGGGACAATTGAATACGACAGCATGGGAGATCCCATACCGGCGATTACCATCAGCTTAAAGGCCTTTGGCACTGCCGGGAACTCCGTCCGTGCGGCCGCTACAACCTTCCCGAACGGAATATTCCGACCAACAACCACACCCCCATCAGGCCGGCGACCATGTAACCGAGAAAGGCTAAAATCGGCACACCCAGCAAATGTGGCCCTTTATCCGCCTGCATGATTAAAGATGAGCCGATCAGAAGGGCCGCAATAATGAGGCTGGAGGAGAGGCGGTTACCGGACTTGTCAAGCTCCCGGATAAAGTGCTCGAGTCCCCGGTGCTCCAGATCAATCTTGAACTTGTTCCGGTTGAGCCGGTTCAGGATCTCCTTCAGGTCGTCGGGAAAAGTCCTGGCCAGGTTGTAGTACGACTGAAGTGAGCCGCCAACCTCCTGAGCGATATGACCCATTGAAAGCCGGTCAGACGCGGCCTTTTCCACGAAAGGCCGCATCCGCTCCACCATGTCGAATTCCGGGTCAAGCATTCTGCCCATTCCCTCAACCGTTACCAATGCCTTGGCCAGCATCATAAAATCAGGCCGGAAGTGAATCCGATACGCGGCAATAAGTGTTATCAGGTCACCAAGAATTTTCCCCACCGACATTTCCGCGAAGGGCAGTTCATAAAAATCGTCGATGAAGTCGGACAGATCTCTTCGCAAGGCGCGACTGTCGAGAGTGTCGCTGATATCCCCCGAATAAAGCAGGAGAGAAATGATCCGATCCGGGTCCTTATTGACAAGCGAAATCAGGAAATCAACGAAGAATTCCCGTGATGACGAATCGAGCCTGCCCATCATCCCGAAATCGAGGAGGCAGATCACGTTTCCCGGCAGGATGAAGACATTCCCCGGATGGGGATCGCCATGAAAATAGCCGTGCTCCAGCACCTGACGAATAAAGACATCCGCGCCCCTTCGAGCGATGATTTTTCTGTCGAGTCCGGCCTTCTCCAAGCCAGCCAGGTCCGAAACCTTGATCCCATGGATGCACTCGAGGGTGAGAACGCCGGGGGAGGTAACACCCCAGTAGACCCGGGGAAAACGGACTGTTGGTTCGTCGGCAAAATACCCCGACATTCTTTCGATGGTCCGCCCTTCCCGGGACAGCTCAAGCTCACAGCGAATGCTCCGGGCAAACTCTTTGACGAGCTCCACCGGATCGAAGGAACTGTTATCGGGAAAACGGCGTTTCGCGAGGTAAGCAAGCCCCAGCAAGACTTCGATATCGGTTTCCACTTCCTCGACAATGCCGGGGCGTCGTATTTTAACGACCACTCCCTCGCCGCTCTTGAGGGTCGCGGCATGGACCTGCGCGATAGAAGCCGCGGCCAGCGGTTCATCGCTAAACGAAGCATAGAGATCCTCGATCTCTCCGCCAAGTTCCTCTCGAATAAGGGTCCGCGCCTGAGAAAAGGCAAATCCGGGAACCTGGTCCTGCAATTTAGAAAACTGCTCAAGATAATTCCGGGGAATGATGTCGGACCGGGTGGAAAGCAGTTGCCCCAATTTGATGAACGTCGGGCCCAACTCCTCCAGAGCTAGCCGCATCCGCTCCGCGGGCGAAAGTTGGGCAATCCCCTTCCCGCCGCGTCGAAAAAGGCGAGCCCCGCGAGCCATTAACTGGGTAAAGTGGAATTGTTCAATCAGGCTCTCAAAACCATAGCCGATCAACACCCCGATTACCTGCCGGACACGTCTGAGGCTGCGGGCGTTCACGTTGATTCCCAGTATATTCATCATGTTTCGGCCTTCAGCTATTTCGTAGTTTTTCTTCCAGCTCTTCGACCCGCTTCAACAATCTGTCGTACTCTTCCCGCGGAACCAGTCCCACCTTATCAACAACCTTTTTCACCTCGGATTCAGCCATTTCCCTCAGCCGCTCCCGTCCCTCTTTCATCCTTGCCTGGGCCGTTTCCAGAAATGCCTTCCCCTC
>JAJZQA010000255.1 GCA_021810985.1 Deltaproteobacteria bacterium | reverse complement strand
GAACTGGTTGCGTTCGGCGGAAGGGAAGAACTGCTCCCGCACGGTGGTGAACAGCGCGATACCCGCTACGAATGCGACCATCCCGACCAGCACCGCGAGCCGCTTCTTGCCCATAAACCAGCGAATCAGAACCTGATAACCGCCCTGAAGCCGGTCCAGGATGTTGAATTTCCCTTTTGCTGCTTCCGGTTCCCCTTTTTCGTGGTCGTGCAATCCCTTTTTGATGAAAAACCGGCAGAGTATCGGTGTCAGCAGCACCGCCACAATGAATGATACCATCAAGGCGATGGCGACGGTAACGGGAAGGGCCGCGACAAATTCTCCGACCGAACCGGAAATGATCAGGAGGGGGAGAAATGAGCAAACGATGGTCACCGTTGCGGTGAATACCGGAACAACAACATCGCTCGCGGAACGCCAGGCCGCCTCCATTCTGGGAACCTTCCGGTCCAGAAGCTCCACATAGTTGTCGGCAATCACGATGGCATCATCCACCACAATCCCGAGCACGACGATCAGCGCGGCGATTGACACCTGATGGAGCGCGATTCCCAGGGCATTCATGACACCGAGGGTCGCGCAGAGGGTGACCGGAATGGCCAGTGCGGCAACTACCGCGACCCGGATCGGCAGGAGGAGCATTGCTACCAGGACGACAGCTACGATCGCCAGCATGAATTCATGACTGAGCGAAGACATGCGATTCTTCACGACCTGCGGCTGATTGGCGACCAGGTCGAGCTGGATATCGGGCGGGAGGATAGTCTTCAGGCGGGAGAACACCTGGTCGACCTGCTCGCCGAGCTGCACGATGTTTTTCCCTTTTTGCATTTCCACGGAGAGGAGTATGCTCGGTTCGCCGTCATGGCGGACAAGAAAGTCCGGGTCCTGGTAGCGGCGCTCCACATTGGCGAAGTCGCGGATGTAGACCGGCTGCCCGGTTTTGGATACGTCGACCAAGACATTGCGGATCTGATCCTCGGTGGTGAAAATGCCGGTCGTCCTCATCGGTATTCCTGCATTGCCGGTTTCGAACGTGCCGGCGCTCTCGATGACGTTCCGTTGCTGCAGGGCCTGGGCAACCCGGAGCGGATTGGCAAAATATTGCGAAACCCGCTCCAGGCTGCTGGTAATCCAGACCTCTTCGCTCTGGCCGCCGTAGGTGGCGATTTTTCCCACATCCCGGATGGTACGGAGCTCATCCTGAATCCGGTCGACATAATCACGCAGTTCCCGATAGCCGTAACGTTTCCCGTGCACCGCAACCAGCATGGCGACGGTGTCGCCGAAGTCGGAATTGACGATCGGGCCGCGCACGCCATCGGGAAGTTCGGTAGTCCGGGTCTCGTTCAGTTCATGACGCAGTTTGGACCAGAAGAGGCCGGTGTTTTTGACATGATCTTCCAGCTCGACGTTGATGACGACAACTCCGGGACGGCTGGTGGAAAAGGTTTTTCCTTTCCGCACTTCGGGAAACTTGAAGATATGGCTTTCAAGAGTCTTGGTCACCTGCTTTTCCACCTGTTCGGAGGTGGCGCCCGGGTAGAGTGCGATCACCAGCCCGGTACGAATCGTAATCGACGGATCTTCCGTGCGCGGCATGGTGAAGAACGCTCGGAGGCCGACGAGAACCAGCAAAACCGTCAGGATCACCGTTACCGTCGGATAGCGTAATGAGAACTTGATGGGATTCATCGGCGGGGCCCCTTTTCGGTTGCGGCATCGTTCCCTCCGGGGCGGGCGGATGTCGTCACCGAAACCAGCGCGCCGTCACGAAGCCGTTCCTGGCCAGCCAGGACGACCGACTCAGCTCCGCTGAGACCCCTCGTTATTTCGATCTCTCTGCGGTACAAGCCGCCGGTGTCAACTCGCCTGGCATACACCCGCTTCTGGTCCGGGAAATAGACGTAGACCATCATCGCCCCCTGCGGATCGCGCACAATCGCCTCGATTGGAAGAGCGAGCATCTTGATGGTTCTGTCAGCGCGAATCCGGGCTTGGGCAACCATGCCGATCCGGAGTGTGTGCTTCGGGTTCGGAAGAGTGATCCGCGTCATAAAGGTGCGGGTATTGGGGTCGGCTGATACGTTGATGACCCGCACACTCCCTTCGAACGATTCGCCCGGCAGCGCCGGTAACGTAACAGCGGCCTTCTGCCCGACCCGGACAAGGTGGATGTCGGTCTCGGGCACTCCGACGCTGACCTCCACGGTATCGAGCTGGACGATTTCAAAGGCTGGCTGCCCCGGAGCGGCCAACTGACCGGGTTCCACCGATCTCCTGGAGACATAGCCATTCAGCGGCGCGCGGAGAGTCGCGTCCGCAAGACGTTTCCGGGCCAGCTTTTCCGCGGCTGAAGCCTGCAGATACTGCTGCGCGGCGGAATCACCGGCGGCTTTGAATTTTTGGTAATCGTTCGGCGCCAGGCTTTTCGAGTCGTAGAGCATTTTCATCCGTCGATGTTCATCCCCGGCGCGTTCGTAACCGACACGGGTCTGATCGGCTTGTGCTTTGGCCGCTGCCAGGGCCAACCGGTATTCGGTCGGATCAATTGCTGCCAGGAACTCTCCTTTCTTTATGTAGTCACCTTCACGCGGTCCGACGCCAATTACCCTGCCGGAGACAAGGAAGGAGACATTCGAAGGGGTATCGGGTGAGGCGACCGTGCCGCTGACCGCCACGGTCAGGCGTTCTTCCTTCGGCTGTGGTTTGCCGATTCGAACCGGTACCGGTTGAATGGCCGCCTGTTCGCTATTCGAGTCTGGAGAACAGGCCGCCAGGATAACGGTGAGCATAACTGCCATCAGCAGAACCAGTTGCCTCATAACATTTCCCCTTGTTTTCGTTGAATTTGGACAATTCCTGACAAATTAGTGGTGAAAATAAAGTTAACGCCGTTAAGTAGCTCAGAAAAAAATTTCTATTCGGTTTCCTTGTCGATCAGCCAGGCCAAGGAGAGGTCAAGACTGGTCTCGATAAGAGTTTCACGTTCAGTCCAAGGAAAATCGGGATGACCGATCAACAATGATACCATTCCATGGCAATGGGCCCAGAGCGTCTGGAAGACACATGTCACGTCACGATCAGATCCCGATGCGATCAGCGCCTCATGTACTCTATGACACATCAATTCTATCAGTTTGTCGGCAACGCCTCCTTGCTCCAAAATACTTGCCGTGCTGACATAGCGGGACAAGTCTTCCATATAGGTTATCTTGTAGCGATCCGGTTCGGAGAGACCGAAATCTACATAGGCCCGCAGGGTCGCGCGCAGACGGAGGAGAGGGGACGGCTGGTCGACGCCGGCCGCGCTAAACACCTCAAATTGTCGCTCCAGCGTCTCCACGCAGAGATGGTAGAGAATGTCGTCCTTGTTTTTGAAATAAAGATAGATTGTGGTGGGAGAGTACTCGATACGCTCGGCAATGCGGCGCATGGAAAGGAAGGCATGTCCCTCGGCCAGCAGGATTTCCCTTGCAGCGTCGAGAATTTCCTGCCGTAGTGACTCTTTGTGCCGTTCTTTTCGCTCGACGATGCTCATCTGTTTACCTCGCAACTGGTAGCTTAACGTGTGTAACATATTTAACACCGTTAAGTAGTTCGGTCAATGTAAATTTTCTCAGCTTTGTCCGGTAAGATTATTGCTTACGTCGCGTAGCGACAGTTAGATGGTAGCCGGGGAATTCATTCCCCGGAAATGAGAGGCAGGTTTCACCTCGTCACGTACGTGACGAATGAATAAATGGATGTTTTTTCACCCGTGGGATAAATCCCACGGCTACCATCAAACGCCCCTACAGGGCTAGCGCAAAGACCTAACCGGACAACACTGAAATTTTCCGCACTTTGGGCCTTTACTTTTTTCCGTTTGACACGAATCTCTTCATCGCTGCCATGCTGGGGGAAGCGAAAATCAAACTGGACGAATTTTAGCCTTCCCGCAGTATTTTCTTTCCCACAATCCGGAGAATTTTTCGCCGCCCTGTATTCACCAGCGACGGTTCCAGGCACTCTTGATGTTTTCTTGATGTGTATGAGGCACATTTTGAGATTATCTTTATGCCGGTTTAGCTACAGTCATAATGAGCAGATACTTTCCACTTGGAGCAACCGTATGAGGCAGGATCCCGCGGAATCTATTACAAAAGGAATCATCAAATCGTTCGGACTGGTTTTCGGCGACATCGGCACCAGCCCCATCTATACCCTGACGGTAATCTTCGCCTTGACCCA
>JAJZQA010000254.1 GCA_021810985.1 Deltaproteobacteria bacterium | reverse complement strand
TTGTCCACCCCTTGCAGGTACATGGCAATCCGTTCGCAGACGTAGGTGATCTCGGAAGATACCGGCTTCAGGTCTATCCCGCCGGCCTGCTGAAAGTAGGTGAACTGGGTAATTTCCATCCCGTCCAGCCACACTTCCCAGCCAAGCCCCCAGGCGCCCAGGGTCGGAGACTCCCAGTCGTCCTCCACGAAGCGGATATCATGCTGATTGGGATTGATGCCGAACGCCTTGAGCGAATTGATGTAGAGGTCAAGAATATTCTGGGGAGAAGGTTTCATGATGACCTGAAACTGGTAGTAATGCTGGAGGCGGTTCGGGTTTTCCCCGTAGCGGCCGTCCGTTGGACGACGCGAAGGTTCCACATAGGCGACATTCCAGGGCTCGGGGCCGAGGACGCGCAGAAAAGTAGCGGGATTGAATGTCCCCGCGCCTTTTTCCACATCATAGGGCTGCTGAATGATGCACCCCTGCCCTGCCCAGTAGCTCTGCAGGGAAAGAATCAGGTCTTGAAAGGTCAAAACGGTTCCTCCGGCGCTTCAAATACGTAGTAAATTCACAAGGGATTTCTTGATTGCAGCAGACAAAGTTTCAGTATTACTAAAACTTACGAGACTCGCTAGATTACCCGTAACTCCCTTTCGTGTCAAGGATTATTGGCTTTTTTTACTGTGGCTGAACCCCGAGGACGTGCTGCAAAAATTGAAGAGAGTGGAGGGGACGGGTCAGGTGTGAAGCGATTGCGGCATCGAGGACATCGCCAGCTTCCCGCAGGGAGGTTTCGGGAAAGCGCACCACGCCGAAACGGCCGGTCGCCAAGGCATTTTTCAGGAGGCCGCGGCTCACGGAACTCAGTTGATGGCCGCCGTTCCCGCAGCCGGAACACAAGAGTTCTCCCGTGGAACTATACTGGACCGCACCCGATGAGTCGCCAAAATCGGCCCCGCACCGGCTACACTGCTCCAGGGAAATGCGGTAGCCGAGAATATTGAGGAGGTTGACCTCAAAGAAACGACGGTCATCGGCACGGGAAGGGGAGATCTCAAGCTGTTCGAGATAAGAAACCAGCAGGCGGAAGAGTCGCGGGTTGCACATGGCCTCGGGCAGGAGCCGGTCTACAACCTCACAGGCATAACCGGCATAGCTGATTTTCAGCAGATCGTTACGGATATGGGGAAAAACAGTGACAATGTCGGTGCCGCGCAGGCTGGAAAGGCCTTCTTTCAGAACAAGATGGAGGCGCAAGCGGGCAAATATTTCCAAGGCTCCGCTGAAACGTTTGACGCTCTTTTTCCCGTGACGGGCAATGGCACGAATCTTCCCCTGCTCGCGGGTGAACAGCGTGACGATCCGATCGGTCTCGCCATAATCCAGAGCGGCAAGCACCACGGCCTCGCATTCATGTGTCAGCATACCAAAACCTTATTTCCTCCTGAAAGCCAGGCCCGCCAAGCGCACTCACCCCCGGCAGCAGAGCGGTCCTAGATGCCCGGCCAGCACATCTTATCTGAAACCCAACCTATTCAGGGCAAGGCCGAGAATCTTGTTCAAGGGATGGCTCCGGTCAAGACTCTTGAAAACCGGATGTTTCCTTTCGCCGAGAAGGGTAAGCTCACGCAGCAAGGAGGAATTGTCCTCGCACTTCAAGCCCTGGCGCAGTATGGAGAGGGCCTTGCTTCTCTGCCCCGCCATTGTATATATACGGCCCAGATGGAGATAGTGCAGAGGATTATCCGGATCTCCCTCCACCGCTTCTTTACACAGCGAAATCGCATCAGGATACTGGGACCTGACCTTTGCCAGACAATAGGCAAGATAGGAACATTTGAGGGGCGTTTTTTCCTGGTAAGCCGCTTGCTCAAAACACGAAAGCGCTAAGTAAATGTGATCATTTTCAAGAGCATGCACCCCTTTGGCAAATAAGTCTTCCACGTGAGATTCTCCCATAGCCCCTCTCCTCATGAAAATATTTCGACGACAAAATAGTATCGTACTTTCATGCAAAAATCGAGCAGGTAAGCGAATTTTTCTCAGGTTATTATTCGGCGCCTGAGGCGTCCCACTTTAGCCGATTTATAAAATTATATATATTCAATATTTCTCTATTAAAGATAAATTTTGCGCGGCAAGGAAACTACCGCACCATATCTGGCCGGAAGCTTCACTTCGGAGCATTCATATAACCGCCGAGCACCGGAATACCCGGTGCCGCAACGTAAAAGGGCAGCCAGGGCCTACTGCCATCCTCCCAGCCCGCCAGCTATCCACTTGGCAGAAAATACCTTCACAGGTATAATGATTCCCCATGGATGTCGAAAAAATCGAAACATTTCCACCGTCCCCCGGTGTCTACATCATGCGGAGCAGCGATGGTCGGGTCCTCTATGTGGGCAAGGCAAAAAACCTGCGGATGCGAATCCGCGCTTATTTCGGCCCGTCGCGGGACCCCCGTTGGCAAATCAAGTTTCTCATGGCCCGGGTAGCCGATATCGATTACCTGGTCACCGATACCGAAAAAGAAGCCCTGATCCTGGAAAACACCCTGATCAAGAAACATCGCCCCCGCTACAACATCAACCTCCGCGACGACAAAACCTACTTTTCGCTGCGCATGGACCCGGCCGAAGAGTTCCCGAGACTGAGTATCATCCGCAAAGTAATCCGGGACGGCGCCCGTTATTTTGGCCCCTACTCTTCCGCTTCAGCGGCCCGCGACGTTTTGAAGCAGCTCTATCGGCTCTTCCCGCTGCGGCACTACCCGATGGACACCTGTCAGCGCCGCGGACGCCCCTGTCTTTTCTATCAATTGCGCCAATGTTCCGCTCCCTGCCACGGCCTGATTTCACGGGAGGACTATGCGAGCATCGCCGAAGGAGCGGCGCTTTTCCTGGAGGGAAAGAACCGCGATTTGATCAAAGTTCTCACCAGAAAAATGAACGATGCCGCCGGTCAGGAAAAGTACGAACAGGCCGCCCGCTTTCGAGACCTGATCCGCTCGATTGAGATTACCGTTGAAAAGCAGAAAATGGTAACGGAAAAAGGGAATTTCGACGTCCTGGGACAGTGCCGCTACGGTCAGCACCTGGTAATTGCCCTGCTCTTCATCCGCGGCGGCAGCCTGATCGGGGGCAGAAACTTCACCTTCTCCTGGGAACTGGATGACGCCGAAGGCATTTCTTCGTTCCTGAATGAATATTATGGCCGGGACGAACATATCCCCACGGGGATACTCCTGCCGATCGCCATCAGTGAACCACAGGCCCTGGAAGAGCTCTTGACGGAAAAACGCGGCAAGAAAGTTTCCATCATGGTGCCCCGGCGCGGGACCAAGGCGGAACTCGTCCAGCTTGCCGTCAAGAATGCGGAAACAGCAGCGGACGAGGACCAGCGGAAACGGGATGGGATCGAACGAACCCTGATGGAACTGCAGCAACAGCTTCACCTGTCGAACCTTCCCCGCCGCATCGAGTGCTACGACATATCCACCTTTCAGGGCACATATGCCGTCGGCAGCAGGGCCGTCTTTCAAGACGGGGTTGCGAGCAAAAAGGACTATCGCCGCTACCGGATCAAAAGCGTTACCCAGGCGGATGACTACGGCATGATGCACGAAGTGCTTTCCCGCCGCTTTGCCGGCAGCAAGCCTGAAGATTCGCCTCCGGATCTTATTGTCGTTGATGGCGGTCCGGGACAATTGAATGTTCTGGTACAAGTACTCAGAGATCTGGGCATTACAGCCCCGGACGCGGCGTCCCTGGCCAAAAGCAGAGTTGATCGGGAATCCGCAAGCTCCGATATCCGCAGAAGCGACGAACGGGTCTTTCTGCCGGGCAGGAAAAATCCCGTGGTTCTGCGCCAGAACTCGGCTCCCTTGCTGCTTCTAGCGAGAATCAGGGATGAAGCACACCGCTTCGCGGTCGACTACCACACCAAGGTGCGGTCCCGGGAGACACTGAGCTCCTCGGCCGCCAAGATCCCGGGAATAGGCGCCAAGAGGTTGAAAATGCTGTTGCGCCACTTCGGCAGCCTGAAAGAACTGCGAAAGGCAAGCAAAGAAGATTTGCTGAAGATGCCTGGCATCAGCGAAAAGATTGCCACTACCATCAGGGAACATTTCCGGCGGACATAAAAAAAGCGGCGCAAATGCGCCGCTTTTTTGCCGAAAATGATTTGGAACCGGTTACTGAGCCAATAACGTCTTAATGGTTTTTTCCATTGACGCTTCGATCGCAGGGCTAAATCCCACATACTTCTCAACCAGCACACCCT
>JAJZQA010000253.1 GCA_021810985.1 Deltaproteobacteria bacterium | reverse complement strand
GGTCGAATTCACCCGTGGCGGCATCAGGAGGTTTTTCCACCAGCAGGACGGGCTCTATCGCATCAGCGATGAGGTCAGGGGACTCGTTACCATCAGCCATCTCAATCTTCTTGACGAGAACAGAATGATCCTGCTGGGGAAAATGGATATCATTTTCTGCCGAAATGTGATTATTTATTTCGACCAGGCCGCAAAACGATCGGTCATTGAGTCTTTTTACCGGTCTCTCCGTGAGGGTGGCTATCTTCTGCTCGGACATTCCGAGTCGTTGCTGAATACCACAACCGCTTTTGCACTGAAACACCTGAAAAACGACATGGTCTACCAGAAACCGCTGTCTACTCTCGGGGGAGGACTCGCGTGAGCAAGATTCGGGTTCTTGTCATTGATGACTCCGCCTTTAACCGGAGAACGATTACCAAGATTCTGGAGGCAATTCCGGAGGTGGAGGTAGTCGGCTATGCGGTGGATGGGGAAGAGGGCATGCGCCGCATCCTGACCCTGAAGCCCGACCTTGTCACCCTTGATCTCGAAATGCCGCGGATGGATGGTTTTACCCTGCTGCGGATCATTATGAGCAACTGTCCTACCCCGGTTATCGTCGTGAGCTCCAGGGGTGGTGATGAAAGTGTCTTCAAAGCACTGGAACTGGGTGCGGTTGATTTTATTCTCAAGCCAACGGCCGGTGCTTTCGAGGAGTTGATCAAGATTCGTGAAGACCTGCACGAAAAAGTGCGGGAAGTCTTCAACCTCAATATGTCCTGCGTCAGAAAGCGGGGCGAGCTTCTGCGGAAAAGCTGTGAAGGTGAATCCATCAGGCCTGTCAGGGAAGCAACGCCGCTGACGGTGCCGCGGAAGCGGGGCCAGGAAATAGTTTCCGTGGTGGCGATAGGCGCGTCAACGGGGGGGCCGCCGGCACTGCAGAGCATGTTCTCCGCCTTTCCCGGGGGCATTCCTTTTTCGATTGTTGTTTCCCAGCACATGCCTTCCGGATTTACCCGGACATTTGCCGAAAGGCTCAACAGGACTTCGGCGTTAGAGGTGGTCGAGGCCGCTGAAGGTGACCAGCTGCGGCCAGGCTGTGTTTTGATCGCACCCGGCGGGAAGAACATGGTTTTCAGGAAAGCGGACGGCTGTGTGACGGTCCAACTGCTTGATCCGGAACCAGGGGAAAATTACCTTCCGTCGGTTGACAGGATGTTTCAATCAGGATCGGAAGTATTCGGTTCCAAGTTATTGGGAGTTGTTCTGACCGGGATGGGTAATGACGGCAGCCTCGGAGTCCGCGCCATCAAGAAAGCCGGAGGCCAGGTGCTGTCCGAGTCAGAGGATTCGGCGGTAATTTTTGGTATGCCGCGGGCGGCGATTGCAACCGGAGTGGTTGACTCGATTGTCCCCCTGGAAAAGATGACGGACGAGATACTGGTACGTTGCGGTTTTAGTGGGGAGAGAAACTGAGAGGAGCATGTTATGGCGACTGACGATGAAAAAGGGGTTTCCTACAACGCTGAAGAGTTTCTGCAACTTTTTAAAAAGGGGGCTGAATTCACCCAGGATCTTCTGAAAGAGAATGAACGTCTCCGGTTTCGTATCCTCCAGGTGGAAGAGAATCTCCATAGCACCGATGATGAGATGATCGTTACCGATGAGAATAGAAAACTTGTCGAGAAAATTGAGGCTCTTGAGAAAGAGAAGGCCGAAATTCTCGAACGGATCATTCAGGTTGAAAAGGAGAATCAGGATTTTGCCGAACGTTATGTGGAGGTGGAGTCGGAAAATAACAATCTTGCCAACCTCTACATTGCCAGCTATCAACTTCATTCGACCCTTGATTTTCGAGAGGTTTTGCAAATCATCACCGAGATCATCATCAATCTGATCGGAGCCGAGGAATTTGCCATTCTGCTGCTTGACGAGAAAACCAACGAATTGAACGCGGTGGCAACCGAAGGTATCACCTGTGAGGAAATACCTTCCATGGTGATGGGCAGCGGGACCATCGGCTCGGTAGCGAAAACCGGGGACAACTATTTTGTCGAGGATATGGCCGGTTATGCGCGTGATTTCCAGAATCCGATGGTCTGCATCCCCTTGAAGATCAAGGAACACGTCATTGGCGTGATTGTCATTTATAAGCTGCTTATTCAGAAAAAGAATTTTGCCCCTGTCGACTATGAGCTGTTCACCCTGCTGGCTGGCCATGCCGCTACGGCGATCTTCAGCTCCAAGTTATATTCCGAGTCCGAGCGAAAGCTCTCGACTATCCAGGGTTTTATCCAATTGCTAACGAAATAGAGACCCCTGCGGAGGAGATGCCGGTATGCCAGAATATAAGATTTTGATTATCGAAGATTCCCCGACCATGAGGCAACTGATTTCATTTGCCTTGAAGAGGCTGCAAGGGGTTAGGATTGTCGAGGCAAACGATGGTGTGGACGGATTGCGGAAACTTTCTTCCGAAAAGTTTGATTTGATCCTGACCGATATCAATATGCCGGTCATGGATGGTCTGAAGCTGGTCAGCCTGGTCCGCAATGACGCCAATTATCGTACTACCCCGATCGTGGTAATAACCACCGAGGGTGCCCAGGAAGACCGCGACCGTGCCCTTTCCCTTGGCGCAAATGACTACATTACCAAACCGATCCAGGCCAATAGGATTTTGGAGCTGGCACGGACTCTCCTCAGGCCGGCCTAGTCGCCACGGGACGCCAGGGCTGGTTGGGTAAAAGATGTAGTGCCGAAGCTGATTTGTAAACAACATAGCGTAACTGTTGAGAATATAACCGGAGGTGTTCAGTCGTGGAGGAGAAATTTGTCCCCAAGAATGTAGAAGAAAAGTGGCAACGATTCTGGGAGGAAAGCTCGGCTTTCCGGGCGACCAGAAATGACGATAAAGAAAAATATTACCTGCTGGAAATGTTCCCGTATCCTTCGGGCCGCATTCACATGGGCCATGTGCGCAACTATTCCATCGGGGATGTCATCGCCCGCTTCATGAGGATGCGTGGCCGCAATGTGCTCCATCCGATGGGTTGGGATGCCTTCGGCATGCCGGCCGAGAATGCCGCTATTCAGAATAAGAGCCATCCGGGTACCTGGACCTACGAAAATATCGAATATATGCGGAGCCAGTTGAAGAAGCTCGGTTTTTCCTACGACTGGGATCGTGAGATCGCCACCTGCCATGTTGAATACTATCGCTGGGAGCAGCTCGTTTTCCTGAAGATGTATGAAAAGGGGCTGGCGTACAAGAAAAATTCCTTTGTCAACTGGTGTCCGAAGTGTGAGACGGTGCTTGCCAATGAGCAGGTGGAAAACGGCGGCTGCTGGAGATGTGACAGCGAGGTCGTACAGAAGGAACTTGACCAGTGGTTCCTGCGTATCACCGAGTATGCCGAGGAGTTGCTGGAGTACACCAACAAGCTCCCGGGTTGGCCGGAGCGGGTCCTGACCATGCAACGCAACTGGATCGGCAAGAGTTCCGGCTGCGAGATCGATTTCGCTCTGGAGGGTGGCGCCGGCTCCGTCCGAGTCTTCACGACCCGGCAGGACACCCTCTACGGTGCGACTTTCATGTCGCTTGCGCCGGAACATCCCCTGGCACTGGAGTTGACCACTGCCGAGAGGCGTGAAGAGGTGGTTGCTTTCATCGATAAGGTGAAAAGAACCGACAAGCAGGTGCGAACCGCCGATGACCTTGAAAAAGAAGGCGTTTTTACCGGCTCGTACTGCCTGAACCCGGTAACCGGCAAGAGAATGCCGATCTATCTTGCCAACTTTGTCCTGCCGGAATACGGGACCGGCGCCGTCATGGCGGTGCCGACCCATGATCAGCGTGATTTTGAATTTGCCCTGAAATACGGCCTGCCGCTGCAGGTGGTCATTCACCCGGAGGGAGAAACGCTTGACGCAGCCACCATGACTGCCGCGTTTACCGAGGAAGGGGTAATGGTCAATTCCGGACCCTTTGATGGCATGAAGAGCCGCGAATCAAAGGACAAGATTGCCGACTACCTGGAAAAAGAAGGCTTCGGCAAAAAGACGACAAATTACCGTTTGCGTGATTGGGGTATCTCCCGCCAACGCTACTGGGGCAACCCGATCCCCATTATTTACTGTGACAGTTGCGGGGCCGTTCCTGTTCCGGAAAGCGACCTGCCGGTCGTTTTGCCGATGGATGCGCAATTCAGCGGCGAGGGGGGCAACCCTTTGGCGAAGGTGCCATCTTTCGTTTCCGTTGCCTGCCCGGCCTGCGGGAAGCCGGCC
>JAJZQA010000252.1 GCA_021810985.1 Deltaproteobacteria bacterium | reverse complement strand
ATTCCAGCCGTGCTCCTCGAGTTTCTGCAGGATGAATTCCTTTTCAAACTCTTCCCGCGCCTCGCGGAGGCTATGCAGCTCGAGAACCGTATCCAGGCGCCCGACCCCAGCCTCGTGAGGCAGCTCGCCGGAGATGATCGACTCGGGGATATGATTGACGGTAATGGTCTTGCCCGGCGACATGATCACCAACCGTTCCACCACGTTCTTCAACTCCCGCACGTTGCCGGGCCAGGCCCCCTTTTTCAGGACTTCCAAGGCTTCCAGGCTGATGTTCTTCCGCTCCAGCCCCTCCCTGACGCAGAACATCTCGAGAAAATGCTCGATCAACGCCGGAATATCCTCCCGCCGTTCCCGCAGGGGCGGCACGACAAACGGCACGACATTGAGGCGATAGAAGAGATCCTCTCGAAAGGCCCCGCTGCGGATCTCTTCCTCCAGTATCTTGTTGGTGGCGGCGATGATCCGGACATCGACCTCGATGGTGCGGTTTCCGCCGACGCGCTCGAACTTCTTCTCTTGCAAAATCCGGAGCACTTTGGCCTGGGTCTTGAGGGACATATCGCCGATCTCGTCGAGGAACAAGGTACCGCCGTCGGCCAGGTCGAATTTCCCCTTCTTCTGGGCCACCGCGCCGGTAAAGGCACCCTTCTCGTGGCCGAACAGTTCGCTCTCGATCAGTTCCTCGGGAATGGCGGCGCAGTTGATCTCCACAAAGGGCTTGTCTTTGCGCTGGCTGTGGAAATGGATCGAGCGGGCCACCAGTTCCTTGCCGGTGCCGTTTTCGCCGGTGATGAGCACCGAGGCGTTGCTCGGCGCAACCAGTTTGATTTGCTCCTTCAGCTTCAGCATCGCCGGCGAGGAACCGGTCATCTGCCGGTCGCGAAAGGCCAGGTCGCGCAGGGTTTCGTTTTCGTCCTTCAGGCGCAGCATGCCGAGCGCATTGTGGATGCAGAGCAGGAGTTTTTCCAGGGACAGCGGCTTTTCGACGAAGTCGTAGGCGCCCATTTTTGTCGATTTGACCGCGGTCTCAATGGTGCCGTGACCGGACATCATGATCACCAGCAGCGCAGGATAAAGCTCTTTCAGCTTTTGCAGGGTCTCGATGCCGTCCATACGCGGCATCCAGATATCCAGCAGCACCAGGTCCGGCCGCTCCTTTTTCACCACGTCCAGGGCGGTGACGCCATCATTTGCGAACAGCACCCGGAAACCCTCGTCTTCCAGAATACCCGCCAGCGAGGTCCGGATACTGTCTTCATCGTCCACTACCAGTATTTTTTCATCCATGCGCTTGGTATCCCCTGCTCATTGTGCACTATTCCACATGCCGCCGGTCATTCCGCGGCGGCGGGAACTTCGCGAGTCGCTCAAACGTACTCCCCGTTTGCCGGTAATTCAATAATAAAAACGGTTCCCTTCGGTTCGTTGTCCTTGACCCGGATGAAGCCGCCGTGGTCCGAAACAATCGTGGTGACGATCGCCAGCCCCAGCCCGGTGCCCGACTTTTTCGTCGAGAAGTACGGTTCAAAGAGGCGCGGCTTGTCTTCCGGGGCGATGCCGTGGCCGGTGTCAGCCACTGTCAGGGTCGCCATGCGCAACTCCTGGTCAAACCGGGTTTCGATCCGGATATCCCCACCCCCCTCAACGGCAGCCACCGCATTATCGAGCAGGTTGATCAGCACCCGCTTGATCTGGTCCCGGTCAAGCCGGAGCAGCGGAATCGCCTCGTCGGGAAGAAAGGAAAAGTCCACATCCCGGTGCGCTTCCTGGTAGAGGGTCAGCGCTTCCCGGATAATTTCATTGAGGTTGTTGGGCGTCGGCTGGGCGGCCGGCATGCGGGCGAAACTGGAAAATTCGTCCACCAGGGTTTTCAGTTCATCGACCGACTTGATGATCATGCCGGTACACTCGTCAAAGACCTTTTCGTCCTCGCCGAAGCGGGACAGATAGCGCTTGCGGAGCCGCTGGGCGGATAGCTTGATCGGGGTCAGCGGATTCTTGATCTCGTGGGCGATGCGCCGGGCCACTTCGCGCCAGGCCGCCATGCGCTGCGCCTTCATCAGTTGGGTGAGATCATCGAACACCACCACGGTACCGAGGAATTCCCCGTTTTCATCGCGCATGATCGACAGGTTGATCAGCAGGGTCAGTTTGCGGTCCTTGAGGCGGATGTCAACCTGCTTGCTGATCGAGTCCTTCTTCGAATTTACCAAGTCCCGCAGCAGGCCTTTGATGATATCCAGCTGTTCCGGACGCAGAACTTCCTTGAAGTGACGGCCCATCACCCCATCCGGGGCAATGTTGAGCAGACGTTCGGCCGAGGTGTTGACCGTGGTGAGGACACCTCTCTTGTCAACGGAGATGACCCCGGCGGTCACGTTCCGCAGCACAATCTCCATGTAGCGGCGACGTTGTTCCAGTTCCTGGTTGGTGCTGGTCAGCCCCTCGTTGGCTTCCCGGAGGGCACTCTGATTGAGCAGGAGGTCTTCCGTCATCTTGTTGAATGAGGCAACCAGCATACCGATCTCATCCTCCCCCTCCCCTTCGAGACGCACATGGAGATTTCCGGCGGCAACCTGCCCGGTCGCCTCGGCAAGCTCCCGAATCGGAGTGGAGAGGCTGTTGGCGAGGTAAATACCGAACCAGATGGCGAGGAAGATGATGACCATGGTAATCAGAAACAGGGTCAGGATGTAGCCGCTCCTGATCGGCGATTTGCGGATCTTGAGCTGCCAGTATTTCTCGTAGGCATTGGTGATCTTCTGGACCTTGGTCACAAGGGCATCCGGCATATAGTAGCTGACCACCACCACCCCGAGCACCGTTCCGCTCTCAATAGGCGAATACACCGGGACGACGCCGCGAATCAGATCGGCCGGCCCTGCGTGTACCACACTGCTGAACTCCTTGCCGGCCAATGCCACGTTGAAATCCTCGGGAGGAAGCGTAAGCGAGACGTTTCCCGGTACACTACTGCTGACGGAACGGGCCAGGCCTTCCCTGCCGTTGGAATAGACTTCGACCGCCCCGGCGTTATATTCACTCCGCACCTGCCCGACGTACTTTCCGAGCCCACTCCGGTCATGGCCGTCGAGAAGCCCTCGTTGCTGCAGAGCAGCACCGATCTGGCGGCCGAAATGGAGGGCATCGGCGGCGGTATTGCGGTAGTAGGTCCGGGCGACCTCCTGCGACTGGGCCAGGGATGATTCGATCTGCTTGTGCAGCCAGTTTTTGATACTCATATTGATGAAACTGGCGGAAACGAAGAACAGCAGCAGCGTGGGAATCAGGGAGAGCGCGACAAAGGCCACCACCAGCTTGCCGCGCAGTCTGGAGCCGAAGGGGTTGCGTTTGCGTTCCAGCAGGATCCGGGCGATGTTGCGGCAGACCAGATAGACGAGCAGGACAATCAGAAGAATGACGACATTGATGAGGACGAAGATCAGGATGTCATTGACCGTTTGAACTTCGGCGCTGATGTCGGAAAGGCGCAGTTCTGCCTGGGTGAGAAGAACGATCAGCAGGAGCGAGAAAATGATGACAATCGCCTCTCGCTTGCTCTTCTTCACCTCCGCCGCACTAAACCTGTTTTTTCGGGGTTTTTTCATCGCAGGTACCTAGGAGGCTGTCAGACTCCAAGCCGGAACTTTTTCCCCACTGTAACTGATGAAACCTTTCAATTCAAGAAGGGAAAAAAGCAGCCTGATGCAGAAACGAAAAAAGCAGCCCCGAAGGGCTGCTCAATGGAGGATCTTTGGAACCAGGTATCTTAAGCTTCCGACCAGGCCAGTTCCGGTGAGGAAACAGGACAGGCGGAGCGGGTTCCCGTTACTTCGTTCATTTCGACCAGCTTCCAGCAATCGGTTTTGGCAAGAATCTCCGTAACCAGCTTATGATTCAGATCATGACCCGACTTGTAGGCCTTGACGTGGCCGATCAAGGGGTAGCCGGCCAGGGACAGATCGCCGACCGAGTCCATGATTTTGTGGCGGACGAATTCATCTTCGTAGCGCAGGCCGCCCTCATTGAGAATACCGTCATCACCGATGACCACGGCATTGTCGAGGGAGCCGCCGCGGGCCAATCCGTTGGCCTTGAGGGTCTCCACTTCGATCAGAAAACCGAAAGTCCGGGCCGGAGCAAAGTCGCGGCCAAAAACTTCCGGGCTGAATTTCATGCTGCGGAACTGGTTGTTGACCACCGGATGATTGAAACGCATGTCAAAAGAGATGCGGTAGTAGCGTGAGGGGATGATGGATATTTTCTTGTCGCCGTCGACCACGGTAAT
>JAJZQA010000251.1 GCA_021810985.1 Deltaproteobacteria bacterium | reverse complement strand
GAAGTCAAAAAACGGTTTCTGCTGGGTATGCGGCATAGGACTGGCTATCGGAGAGGGCAACTTCACATTACTGCCAGCTTCACATTACATAATCACCCCTCGGGCGATCCGACCCCAAGCCGGGAAGACCGGGAAATAACCCGGCGCCTGAAGGAAGCGGGCGAACTGATGGGGGTCGCGGTGCTTGATCACATCATCATTGGCGACGGCAGGTATCTCAGTTTCACCTCCCAGGGAATGATGTAGATTTCCATCCGGGAAGTCTCGACCGGGGCTGGGCTGGAACTTCCTCGAAGCCTCTCGTAATCGGTCGCCACCCGAGACACAGAACAGGCTACTTGCTGGATTCAGGCGCTTTCCTTGCTGCCGCTGTCTTGCCATAAAGCCGTACGAGAGACTCCGAGAAAGCCCCAGCCCAACAGGGGACAACTCTGTTTTGGAGATTCCGGACGGACACTCGTTAGTTACTAACTGCAAAAACTTGATACAGATCAATGTCGATCCTCGCGATTTCGGTAGGGTTCTTCCCATGCGGCGGGAAAAACCGCCTCCGGCACGATCAACGGCACGAGAAAGTACCTATACAGGGAGGGTTACACATGTTTTGTCATCAATGTGAACAAGCAGCAAAGGGAACCGGTTGCGATGTGCAGGGTGTCTGCGGCAAGAAACCTGAGGTCTCGGATCTTCAGGACAATTTGCTCTACGGGCTCAAAGGATTAGCTATCTATGCGGACAGAGCACGGAAGCTCGGCGTAAAAGATCAAGACATCGACGTCTTCATGCTGGAAGGTCTCTTTGCCACCGTCACCAATGTGGATTTTGATCCGGCCCGCCTCGAAGTGACCATCAAGAAATGCTACGAAATGAAGGAAAAAGCCCGGAAGCTTTTCGAAGAGGCCTTCTGTAAAACACACGGTCTCGCCGTTGCCAGGGTCTTTAAAGAAGGCCCCGCGGTCTGGGCGCCGGCCGCCGACCTGGCAAAACAGGGCGCGCAGTACGGCATCCTCAGCCAGCATGAGAGCGAAGACATCCGTTCCGCCATCGAAATCCTCATCTACGGCCTCAAGGGCATGGCCGCCTACGCCGACCACTGCCAGATTCTCGGCAAGCATAACGACGAAATCTACGCCTTCTTCCACAAGGCCCTGGCCGCCACCGCCGATCCGACCCTCGGCCTGATGGACTACGTCGGCCTTTCCATGGAGTGCGGCAAGCACAACCTCACCGTCATGGGCCTCCTCAACGAAGGGCACGTGGAGCGTTACGGCCACCCGGTTCCGACCCCGGTCAACCTCGGCACCAAGGCCGGCAAAGCGATCCTCGTTTCCGGTCATGACCTGCTGATGCTGGAAGAGCTCCTCAAGCAGACCGAAGGCAAGGGCATCAACATCTACACCCACGGCGAGATGCTTCCGGCCCACGGCTATCCCGGCCTCAAGAAGTACGCCCACCTGGCCGGCAACTTCGGCGGCGCCTGGCAGGACCAGCACAAGGAATTCCCCGAGTTCCCCGGCGCGATCATCTTCAACACCAACTGCATCCAGAAGCCGGCCGACTCCTACACCGGCCGCCTCTTCACCTGGGGCCTGGTGGCCTGGCCCGGCATCCAGCACATTGAAGGCTGGGACTTTTCTCCGGTAATCGACAAAGCCCTGTCGCTGCCCGGCTTTGACGAAGCTCCGGGCAAGGAGATCCTGGTCGGCTTCGGCCACAATGCGGTACTCGGCGTGGCAGACAAGGTCATCGAAGCGGTCAAGGGCGGAGCGGTAAAGCACTTCTTCCTGATCGGCGGCTGCGACGGCGCCAAACCGGGCCGTAACTACTACACCGAGTTTGCCGAGAAGGTGCCCAAAGACTGCGTGATCCTGACCCTGGCCTGCGGCAAGTACCGTTTCAACAAGCTGGACTTCGGCGACATCGGCGGCATCCCGCGGCTCCTGGATGTGGGCCAGTGCAACGACGCCTACTCGGCGATCCAGATCGCGGTGGCCCTGGCCGGTGCCTTCGAGTGCGGGGTGAACGATCTGCCGCTGTCGCTGGTCCTCTCCTGGTACGAGCAGAAGGCGGTGGTCATCCTCCTGACGCTGCTCCACCTCGGGATCAAGAACATCAAGATCGGCCCGTCACTGCCGGCCTTCATCACCCCGAACGTTCTCAACTTCCTGGTGGAGAACTTCAACCTGGCGCCGATCACCACCCCGGACCAGGATCTCAAGCAGATCTTGGGATAACACGAACACTCCGACACTCCTCCTAATTATGGCATCCGGGGTTAAACCCCGCCCCGGATGCATTTTTTCAAGAAAATAATTAGTTTCCATCCGGAAACTTCGGGAAGATGTCTAGAGGGACGGGGCGGGGCTTTCACGGAGCCTCTCGTGCGGACCGGCTGCAGGATCGAGGGAACACGCCTGTTTCAAGTGCGATTTCCTGTCTGTCAGTGTAGTCCGGAGTCCAATTGCGAGAGGCTTCGGGGAAGTTCCGCTCCGGCCCCAAACAGCACTTTCCGGATGAATTGAGCGAATAGAGAGGATTACGCCATGCAGATAACAGAATTGAAAAGCGCGGAAAAAGTACCCATATCAATCGATGCCCGTAAGATGCTGGTCAGGAAAGACTGCGAACTCATCCACCTGACCTTGAAGCCCGCTGAAATCCTCGAGAAGCATAGCAACCCCTTTGACGTGGTTTTTTACGTGCTTTCCGGTTCCGGTGAGCTTGAGGTGGGCGACGAGAGCGCGGCGATTTCCGCGGATACGGTTATCGAGGTCGCGGCAGGTGAACTGCGCGGCTGGAAGAATACTGGCACGGAAGATCTGCGAGTACTGGTGGTGAAACTGTTGTAGAATGTCACTTTGCCGATGGCAGCGGATGAGTTTCTCGCGTTCCATGGCCCGGCCGGCTCAGGGGACTGCCACCCCGAGCTCCTCGGCAACCGCCTGAAAATACTCGTTGAGTTCCTCATTGATAAAATAACGACCACGCCCCGGTGGCAGCATGACCTCGCCCTGGTTCACCACGACCACGGTTCCGGATGCCATTTTGGGCAGCACGGCCGCCGGATAGACCGCCAGCGACGATCCCAGTACCAATAGCAGATCGCAGCGGGATACCATGGCGGCCGCCTCTTCAAAGTCCTTGACCGCCTCCCCGAAAAATACCACATCCGGTTTAATCACCCCCCCACAAAAGGGACAGCAGACAATTGGCGACCTTGAACTGCTTCGCATTGCCCTAACCCACCAGTCAAAAGTTGCCCCGCTGACATCACCTTTTGAACAGCTGGTGCAACTTGCCGACCAGTAGGAACCATGCAATTCGATCACGCGGCGCGATCCGGCCTGATGATGGAGAGCATCGATATTCTGGGTAATGACACCGTCAATGAAACCACAGTCCTCAAAAGCGGATAGTGCACGATGGGTATAGGTCGGACGGATGTCCCTGGCCAGACCCATGAAATCCTCGGTAAACTGATAGAAAAGCAACGGGTCGCGGCGAAAATGGTCAACGCTGAAGACCAGGTCGGGATTGTACCTGCGGGTGGCATACAAACCTTGCGGACCGCGAAAATCGGGAATTCCGGCAGCGGTCGAGAGACCGGCTCCGGTCAGTACCACGAGGGATCCGGTACTACGGATCAACTCGGCGCATTCGCCAGCGCCGAGACTTCGCGCCAATCGATTCATTCGCATCTCCTTCCCGCAACAGCTGCCTCCTACCTGCCAGGCTCCTGATGCAATGTAACACCGAACTTCAACACCCCTCAGGTTACGCCCCTGATTCCGGAAAAATTTCTACCCGGTAACAGACAATCTTTACAGAGAAGTATATCGCGAAACTGGAGAAGTTGTGCGATACGTTTCACCGCCCAAAAAAGATCAAAATTATCTGAAATAAACTTTGACAAAAAGTTCCAGTTGGTATAATGTACCAAAAAATTTACGAACCGCCCTGGGCGGAAGAAAGGATTTGCCATGGCTGATCTTAAAGGAACGAAAACAGAACAAAACCTTCTCGAGGCTTTTGCTGGAGAGTCTCAGGCACGGAACAAGTATTCCTACTATGCTTCCGTGGCCAAAAAAGAAGGCTACGAGCAACTGGCTGAAATTTTCCAGGAAACGGCGGATAATGAGAAAGAACACGCCAAACTCCACCTGAAGGCCCTGATGGGAATTGAAAGTACCATCAAGAATCTCCAGGCTGCCGCATCCGGCGAAAACGCCGAGTGGACGAAGATGTACCCACGCATGGCCCAGGAAGCCCGCGAAGAGGGATTTGAAGACCTC
>JAJZQA010000250.1 GCA_021810985.1 Deltaproteobacteria bacterium | reverse complement strand
GATCTGCTTGAATCGCCTCACCGGTTTCCAGGTGGGAAAGGTCGATCCTGACCAGCGGCCCGATCTTGGTGATGGCCCGCACCTGGGCCGGTACCGAAGATTCATCCCAGGCCGTCCTGCCAATTTCAATGTCGTGGGAACGGACGTAGCCGACCGCCGGCTCGTTAATTGCCGCGGCATGTTCGGGATCCGCGTGGGCCGAGCCGCCGCTCTGCAGCTGGCCGTCATGGATCCTGCCATGGAAGAGGTTCACCTTGCCGAGAAAATTGAAGACAAAGGGGTTGGCCGGATGTTCGTAGACCTCTTCCGGCGTCCCCTGCTGTTCGATCTGGCCGCGATTCATCACCACGACCCGGTCGGCCACTTCGAGGGCCTCTTCCTGGTCATGGGTGACAAAGACGCTGGTAACGTGGATTTCGTCATGGAGATCGCGCAGCCATTGCCGCAGTTCCTGGCGAACCCTGGCATCGAGGGCGCCAAAAGGCTCGTCCAGCAGGAGCACCGACGGCTCCACCGCCAAGGCCCGGGCCAGGGCCACCCGCTGACGCTGACCACCGGACAACTGGACCGGATAGCGACCGGCGAGATTGTCCAGTTGCACGAGACGCAGCAGCTCATGAACCTTTTCCCGGATTTCCTCCTTGGAGGGGCGCTCCTTCTTCGGCTTGACTTCCAGGCCGAAGGCCACATTTTGATAAACGGTCATATGACGAAAAAGGGCGTAATGCTGGAAAACGAAGCCGACCTGGCGTTCCTTGGCATTGTGCCGGGTCGCCTCCTGGCCGTCGAAGAGAATCGAGCCTTCGTCGGCAAATTCCAGGCCGGCAATGATGCGCAGCAGGGTGGTCTTACCGGAACCGGACGGGCCGAGCAGCGCCACCAGCTCCCCGGAAGGAACGGTAAGATCCACGTTGCCGAGCGCCTGGAAGTTGTTGAATCGTTTGCTGACATTTCTGATTTCTATGCTCATAGCGTCACCTTTTTAAATTCAGGGGGTTAGGCTCAAGACTGAAGGTTTAACTTCATAAAATCCGGCTCTTCCCTTCAGCCTTCAACCCTCAGCCTTCTACCTTCTACCTGCCTTCCCGCATCCGCCATTCCGTCAGGCTCTTCAGCCCCACCGTTACCAGGGCCAGCAGGGCCAACAGGGAGGCCACGGCAAAGGCAGCGGCGAAATTGTACTCGTTGTAAAGGATCTCCACATGGAGCGGCATGGTATTTGTCAGGCCGCGAATATGGCCGGAGACTACCGAAACCGCCCCGAACTCGCCCATGGCCCGGGCGTTGCAGAGAATCACCCCGTAGAGAACCCCCCACTTGATGTTCGGCAGGGTGACGCGAATAAAGGTGGTGAAACCACCCGCGCCAAGCACCAGGGCCGCTTCCTCCTCATCTTTCCCCGGCGACTGCATGAGCGGAATCAACTCCCGCGCGACAAAGGGGAAGGTGACGAAGACCGTGGCCAGCACGATGGCCGGCACGGCGAAGAGCACCTCGATGTCATGCTCGAACAGCCATTCTCCCACCCAGCCGTGCAGGCCGAAGATCAGGACGAAAATCAGACCGGAGATAACCGGCGAGATGGAAAAAGGCAGGTCGATGAGCGTCACCAGCAGGCTCTTGCCCGGGAACTCAAATTTGGCGATCGTCCAGGCCGCGGCCACGCCGAATACCAGGTTCAGGGGAACGCTGATGCCCGCTGCCAGCAGGGTGAGCTTGACCGCCGCCAGCGCTTCCGGATCGGTGATCGCCGCCAGGTAGGCTCCGCCGCCCTTTTCAAAGGCCTGGGCAAAAACGGCGGCCAGCGGCACGAAGAGAAACAGGCTGAGAAAGCCCAGCGCCAGCGTGATCAACAGCAGGCGTACCGCCAACGGTTCGGTCAGGTGTGTCTGTCCAGCGCTGGTAGTTTCATTTTTTCCTGGTCCCGGAAACTGCATTGTTCACCTCATCTTCTGGATGTCTTAGCGCTCGGTATACTGCCTGCTCCACCACTGGATCACGTTCACCGTAAAGAGGACGAGGAACGATGCCCCGAGCATCACCGCGGCGATGGCGGTCGCCCCGGCGTAATCGTACTGCTCCAGCTTCGTGATGATCAGCAGCGGCGTAATCTCCGAAACCATCGGCATATTGCCGGCAATGAAGATGATCGAGCCGTACTCCCCTACCCCGCGGGCAAAGGCCAGGGCAAAACCGGTCAGCAGCGAGGGAAAGAGCGCCGGAAAAACCACCCGGGTAAAGGTCTGCAATCGGTTGGCGCCCAGGCAGGCGGCAGCCTCTTCGACATCTTTTTCCAGCTCTTCCAGTACCGGTTGAACGGTCCGCACCACAAAGGGGAGACCGATAAAGATCATCGCCACCACCACCCCGAGCGGGGTATAAGCAACCTTGATTCCCAAGGGCTCAAGGAAGCGGCCGATCCAGCCGTTCGGGGCATAGACCGAGGCCAGAGTAATACCTGCTACCGCCGTGGGCAGGGCAAAGGGCAGATCCACCAGGGCGTCGAAGATGCGCTTGCCCGGCAGACGATACCTCACCAGCACCCAGGCCGTAAGCAGACCGAAGACGGCGTTGACCAGAGCCGCAACCAGGGAGGCCCCGAAGGTCAGCCGATAGGAGGCCAGCACCCGCGGCGATCTGACCGCCGCCCAGAAGTCCTGCCAGCTGAGGGAAGCGGTGCTGATAAAGATCGCCGACAGCGGAATCAGGACGATGATGCTCAGGTAGAGAACCGTATAGCCGAAGGTCAGGCCAAAACCGGGGATGATATTTTTCCTGCGCGATGTCAAAAACATCAGGTCATACTCCCTTCGAGGATCAATTCGTCAGGCCGAGTTTGGATTCGCATAATCCGCAGCAGGCACCTTCCGGAGAACCGCCAATCACCACAGCACCGCTTTCCAGCAGCTCGTCGAGCTTTTCGCTGAACTGGCCGAGAGAACGGCGGCAGTAAAGAACCGGCAGGCCCAGGCGCTCGGCATCAGTCTTGATTTTCCGAGCCAGGCCGTGATTAAGGTAGTCGCACAACAGCACCACCAGCCCGGTATCCTTGGGCACGGTTCTTCTCAGGTCGCCCGATTTGCGCCCGGTCCAGTGCTCGATCCGTCGCACACCGCGGTCGGCTATGATTCTTTCCAGCTGCTTGATGTAGTCACCGCCAACAATAAGAGCCGTCATGCGTCACCTCCTTTTCAAATCATTTTCGGGCCGGTCGCCCGACAAATATATCACTTACCCTTTTGGTAGATCTGATCGAAGATGGCTCCGTCGGCAAAATGATTTTTCTGCACCTTCCGCCAACCGCCGAACATCTCATCCACGGTAAAAAGCCTGATTCTGGGAAAACGTTTCAGATGCCGGTCGGCAACCGGCTTGAGGGTCGGCCGGTAATAGTTCCGGGCCGCTATCTCCTGGCCCTCGGGAGAGTAAAGGTATGCCAGGTAAGCTGTGGCAACGGTCCGTGTGCCATGCCGGTCAACTACCTTGTCCACCAGGGCCACCGGCGGTTCCGCCAGGATGCTGACCGAAGGAACCACCACCTCGAAACTGCCGCTCCCCAGCGCCTTGATCGCCAGGTGGGCTTCGTTTTCCCAGGTAATCAGCACATCACCGAGGTTGCGGTGGACGAAGGTGGTTGTGGAGCCCCGGGCGCCGGAATCGAGCACCGGCACGTTCCGGTAGAGCCGGGAGACGAAATCCCGGGCCGTTGCTGCGCTGCCGCCCGGCCTTTGCAGGGCATAGCCCCAGGCGGCCAGGTAGTTCCAGCGCGCGCCGCCGGAGGTCTTGGGGTTCGGTGCGATCACCGCAATCCCGGGTCTGACCAGGTCATCCCAGTCCCGGATCTGCTTCGGGTTGCCCTTGCGAACCAGAAAGACGATGGTGGAAACATAGGGTGCACTGTTGCGTGGGAATCGGCTCTGCCAATTTTTTGCAACGCGTCCGGATTTTTGCTGGATGGCATCGATATCGAAGGCCAGGGCCAGCGTCACGACATCCGCGCCCAATCCATCGATCACCGCCCGCCCCTGCTTGCCCGAGCCGCCGTGAGACTGCCGGACAACCACGGATTCGCCGGTCCTGGACTTCCAGTAACGGGCAAAAGCGGCATTATAGTCCTTGAAGAACTCACGGGTCGGATCGTAGGAGGCATTCAAGAGGGTCACTTCAGCTTGTGACACCTGCGGAGCCGCAACGATCAGAGCGAGGATCAGGAATCCCAGCAACTTTCCTCTCGTGGTGTTTTTCATTCCCGTCACCTCTTGGCTGCTTGCCCGCCGCCGACCTGAACCAGCCGATAAATACGCATCCCGAA
>JAJZQA010000249.1 GCA_021810985.1 Deltaproteobacteria bacterium | reverse complement strand
GTCATGCAGCGCTCCGAAAATTGTTTTCCGCGCCTCCGGATTCATTTCAAAAGCGCTCCTGACAACGATTTCCTGCCCGGCCAAAAGGAAGTGAGCTGCCAACTTCGCACGCTCCGTTTCGTCCAACTCGCGTATCCGTCGCTCCAGACAGATGGCCATTCTCTCTTCGAGGGAGGCATCGGCCATCTCGGTTACGACCTGGTGCGCAACGGCACAGACCTCCTGGCTGACATGACGCCGCAGAGCTAGCAGAAACGACGCCTGCTCCCGGCGAAACGATTCCTGCCATTGGCTCCGATTCCTGTCCACCTCTTGACGAGCGTTTTCCAGAAGACTCTGACGAAGCGCAGCCACCTCATCCCTGGCCTTGGTGAGCATCGCATCCCGATTTCCGGCAAGCTCGCTCGCCAGTCCCTCGTAGCGCGCTCGCTCCTTCTCGGCTTCAGCGGTCTTTTCCGACGCCACATTCAGCCGGGAGGAGATTTCCGCCTCACGCCGGTCCATGGCCCGTACGATAGGTCCGTAGAGAAAGCGCTTCAGAAGGGCAACAAGTATCAGGAAGTTGATTATCTGCGCGATAATCGTAAACCAGTCGGTTCCCATCATCTATCCTCACGGGTGTTCAATAACGTATTTCCAGAACGGATTGGCAAATACCAGGATCAACGCCACCACGAAACAATAGATGGCCATTGACTCAATCATTGCCAGGCCTACGAACAGTGTTCGGCTGATGGTCCCGGAGGCATCAGGCTGCTGGGCGATGGCACTCAGCGCCTGCGAAACTGCCCGGGCCTCGCCGAGAGCCGGGCCAATGGAGCCAACTGCCATGGTTCCCCCCGCCACAATGATGGAAATCATTCCGATGAGTCCGATGTTGTCCATACTCATTTACCTCCTTTATCTTCTTTCGCATGTGCTGATTCCGGCCCTTTCTGGACGGACGTGGCGGAAGCGATGTAGACCATGGCAAGAACGGCGAAGATATACGCCTGGATCAGCCCGATTAGAAGCCCCAGCACCTCCATGATAATGGGAAAAAACAGTGGGGCGATACTGAGCAAAATCCCCACAATTATGGTGCCGCTCATGATGTTCCCATACAGACGGACCGCCAGCGCGAGGGTTCTTGAGAATTCACCGATCACCTCGAACGGCAGCATGAAAACCGACGGCTTGATATAATGTTTCAGGTAGCCGGAGACACCCTTCTGCAAGATACCGAAGAACGGCACGGCAATAAAGACACAGATCGCCAGGGCAGCGGTGGTGGAAAGGGAACCGGTGGGCGGTTCGAATCCCGGGAAAATTTCCAGGCTATTGGAGACAGCAATAAAGAGGAACAGGGTCCCGACAAAAGGGAGGAACCGTCCTGGCTCCTGCCGGCTGGTGGCGCGAATCTGGTCGTTCATGAAGGTGACCAGGGTTTCCAGCAGATTCTGCCGGCGGGAAACATGGTCATCGACGGAGAGACGACGGGTGATCAGCCAGGAGCCGACGACCAGAACCGCCATCACGACCCAGGTAAAGACAATGGTGGCATTGAGACTGATCGGCCCCCATTGCCAGAATATCGTGCTGTCGGGACTCAATTCCATACAGCCTCCAGATCAGGCGGAAAGGCGCGATTCACCACTCGCAGGACCCAGTATGCGGGTCAGAACAATCCTCAGCACCAGGAAACCGGCAAGACAGGCCACGAGCCGCTCCCACTTCCCGTCCATCACAAGGTACATCCCGCTCAGGGTTACCAGGAGACGGACGACAAAGCTGCCGAGTATGAGTATTCCAGGATTTCCGGAACCTGGTATTTTTCGTACCGTGAGCCAGAGTCCTCCAAAGTAGAACAGGCCGAGAAGCAATCCCGCCAAGGCAGACAGTGAAAGATTTATGGCAAAAGCGTTCATCTCAGAACCCCTCGTTTCCTGAGTTCAATTACAATCAAAATTGTACTCAATAGCGGCATATGTCATTCAGTCATTTTTCGATACATGGCTGACCCAGTACCAGGCGTTTAGACACCCGCAGATGAGACCGCCGAACAGCAGCATCAAAGTCCAGGAAAAGCGTCCCGGCCACCGCCCGTCAATCCAGATACCGAGGGCTACTCCGAGCAGCGTGGGAACCACCACCGACCAGCCAACAATGCCGAAGATGCTCAGGCCGAACAGCAGGCTGTGGTCCCGTTCCCCGCGGGCAGAGATCTTCCGTGCCTCTTTCGTGGCAACAGTCTTCTCCATTTCAGTCGAGGCCTCTGTCCCTTTACGCGGTTCCTGATCAGCCACGGGCTTTTTCCCCCATTCTGATGAATCTGCCGACAAGATCAGCTTCGAGCTTTGTGAGAACTGTCCTGGCTTGCTGTTCCCTTTCATCCAGAACACGAAACTGTTTTTCTACCGCCTCTCTCAACTGCCCGAGAGGGGCGCCCCGCACGGCGTTCCGTGTTGACACCATGACTTCCGCTCCGCACTTGACCAGAACACCTTCGTCGATGGCCAGGAACTCCTCGTCACCCGCTTCGTTTTCAAAGGCAAGCAGCCCCGGGACCAGGGCGGCAAGAAAGTCGATGTGACGCGGCAACAAGCAGAAGGAACCGTTTTCCGCCTCGGCTGTCACCTTGGTTACCTCCTGATCCACCAGAACACCGGTTGGGAGAATTAGCGTAAGCTTCATGGCTTTCGCGCCTCGTCAATCGTACCGATCATGTAAAGCGCACTCTCCGGATAGCTGGAAAATTCGTCGTTCAGGATGCGCTCACAGCCGTCCAGTGCGTCTTCCAGCTTCACCATCCTCCCGCCGTGGCCGGTAAACTGCTCCGTGGTAAAAAAGGGCTGGGTAAGGAAGCGTTCCAGCCGTCGGGCACGATAGACAACGGCCCGGTCACCGGCGGAGAGTTCCTCCATCCCGAGCATGGCAATAATATCCTTTAATTCTCGGTACTCGGCAAGATTTTTGCGGATCGCCTGGGCAATTTCGTAATGCCGCTTGCCGACGATAGCGGACGAAAGCATTTTGGACCCGGACTCAAGGGGGTCGATGGCAGGATACAGCCCCTCGGCGGCCCTTTTGCGGGAAAGGACAATCAGGGCTGAGAGATGGGCGAATGTATGAACGGCGGACGGATCGGTAAAATCGTCGGCCGGGACATACACCGCCTGGATGGAGGTAATGGCGCCGTTTGCCGTGGTGCAGATCCGCTCTTCCAGTTGGGCCAGCTCTGTTGCCAGGGTCGGCTGGTAGCCAACGCGCGACGGAATCTGCCCCAACAGAGCCGATACCTCGGTACCGGCCTGGACATAGCGGAAGATATTATCGATGAGGAGCAGGACATCCTTTTTGCAGTCGTCCCGGAAATATTCCGCGATGGTCAGGGCCGCATGACCGACCAGGAACCGGGCGCCCGGTGGCTCGTTCATCTGGCTCAGGATCATCACCGATTTTTCCAGCACCCCGCTCTTTTCCATTTCCCGGTACAGCTCTTCTGCCTCGCGGCAGCGTTCGCCTATACCGCAGAAAATGCTGACTCCCTCATGGACACCCACCATATTGTGGATCATCTCGGTAATCAACACCGTCTTTCCAACACCTGCGCCGCCAAACAGCCCGGCCTTCCCTCCCCTTTCGAGGGGGGAAAGAACATCAATCACCTTGATGCCGGTTTCCAGGATCTGCGAAGAGGTAACCCTTTCCGTCAGGGTTGGCGGCTTCCGGTGTACGGAACGTGGTTCGCCGCAGCACAGCAGTCCACGACCATCAATAGTCTCGCCGAACACATTGAACATTCTGCCGAGAAGCTCGTTGCCGGTGGGCACGGTGAATGGTCCGCCAGTATCAAGCAGGATAGATCCGCGTGCCAGTCCCTGGGTCGGGGACAAGGCAATACCTCGGACTGTTTCATGATCCAGATGTGCGAGAACTTCTATTAAAATTGCGGGTGGTCCGTAAGAGAGTAGTTGGTTGTGGATCAAGGGGATTTTATCGGGAAAGCGGACATCGATGACACTGCCACGGACAGCAACAACTTCACCGGTATTTTTCAGCCCGGCACCTGCGTGACCCTGTTTCATGCCCATTGGTAGCCGCCTCAGGAAAGTTCAGTTGAGGTACTGTACAAGTATAGCGCGGATTGAGTCAAAAAGAGCCCCCGCCGGTCGCGGTGGGGGCATGAGGGTGAAAAAACATGAGAAAAAATCAGGAGAGGCACTGGAAAAGACCCAAACACCAGAAACAGTCACCGCACGGGACGGTGTTGGTGTAGCAATCCTGCTCGAATTCCTCGCAATAGATATATTCACAGGGAAGCAGGTTGCAATTGGAACAAAACGGATAGTCGTGCTTGAGTACCTCCTCCC
>JAJZQA010000248.1 GCA_021810985.1 Deltaproteobacteria bacterium | reverse complement strand
CTCTGCCATTGTGAACCCTCCTGGGAGTCTGTCAGGCTTAGGAAATCGAAGCGAAAATTCTGCTGGGCGAGGACAGATTTTGTCGATTTTGCCGGGCAATAGCTGTTCTATTGACCAATAAGCAGCGAGATATGGAACGTCCTGACGGGCTTGCGGCAGATTTACCCCAAGTCCGACAAGCTCTTAGTCCAATTAAACCTCACTTACACAAAGAGTCAAGTTAGGTGCAATGGCAAAGACTCAGTCAAAAAAAGGCGACACTCGAAAGTGTCGCCTCTGGACGCCTGTTTTCACAGGAATGACTACTATAATCTGATAACATTTGTACCGGGCAATCTTCCCTAGCGGGTAAGCTGCCGGTTCTTGATCAGGTGCGGCTGATCGGCAGCGACGCCGAGCCGCTTTTTCCGATCATCTTCGTAATCTGTGGTTCTAAAACTGTCTATAGACATTGCACCGCTGTACACTCAAGGAAAGCCGGACTTGTCAGGGAGATAGAGGGATCGCGTCTACAATTTCCACTGTGTGCAAATCTGGCCCTTAAATTTACTCAGAGTTATCAACAGCCTGAATGTGCCCGCTGTGCAACAGAAGTATCGCGACATTCATTTGAGCGTAACCCACCGGCCTGCCAAACTTCTATCCCGTTTCGGCCAGATTGCCAAGGCTTGACTCCTGCCGTCGGAGGCAAGTTGGATTGAGCTGGAGCCGATCCGGAATATGCTCGCCGTACCGAATTCACCTATCCTGACCGGCCCCGACCACCCATTCACCTGGTAGCCAAGATAAAGCAGTTTCTTGCCAAGTGTCACTAATACGTGAAACCGCTCGTCCCCTGCCGGAGCAAGTTCCCGCGGTTTGCTGCCGGAGAACGGCAGCAGTCTGGGTTCGCTAAATCCCCCGGCAGACACTTCAACAACGCCGTCAATCCAAGAGGTAAACCCTGAGTAAGAGCTATCTCTTGCGAAGAAAACGCCCTTTCGCTTCAAGGGATCCACAGCGAAGGTCAAGCCGTCGAACGGCACAAACCACTGAGGAGGAAGATCAACCGGGACACTCTCAACGTCCGCGAGTTTCAACAATTGGCCACCCGATCTGTGCCATTCAATTACCGGGGCAAACTCCCCGGTGAGTGACATTGTGGCATAGCGTACATGAGAGCTAGAACCCGAATGTGCCCTGTAGAGTATGTGAGCGAAACCAAAAGCATCACTCGCCAGTACGCCTCCGTCGCGAGTCTCTAAATTAACGAAGTATGGCATACGAGAATCTATCACCGCCCGGTAAGACCACTCCCCTTCAGAAAAGCGCCCCAAGACTAATTTTGTGGGACGAATTCGGTAGGGGATGATAACCCCGGCCCCAAAACCACCGAAGCCAGTGATTCCATACTGAGCTGGTGTTTCCAGTTCGCCACCGCTGACGTTAACAACACACGCCAAAGAATTTCCGGAACGGGCCAGTAGCGAGCACTGATTGTTGCCCGCGAGATACCAAGTTGCAAGATTGTAAATCCAGTGTTCGTCTTTAATGGCAACATGTAGCCCCCCCTGACCGTCATCGACTATTGCCAGATTATGGTAATATCCATAGTGACGGTCCCCCCCGAACTTTGCTCTGTGCTCAACTCCTCGTGTAGAGACAACTACGTGATATGCGCTGCCTTTTGCGGTTATGGCGACAAGGTGTACCCACCCATTGGGGGTCATGTGCGCAACCACCTTTTCTGTCGCCTCGTCAAGCAGGTTGATTTCTTCACCTACCTCAATATCTGGTGCAGGCAACAAGCCAATGTTGTTTGGTGCCGGCCTTCCCGTGCAAGATGCAAGCAAGACGAGAACTGCGATTGCACAGATATGGGGTAACTCAATAGTCCGCTTTAACCATGACAGAGACAAGTAAACTTCCCCTTTCTTGGCAGCTGAACTGTGAGAGAAGTGACATCACCAGAGATGCCCAACCCTCGCAGGAGAATCTTTTCAAAAAATCCTATGACCTATGCAATGAGCTTTCTATCATTTCTACTATCACTCTCCAGTGCCCTACGGCCTGGTCGCGGTAAAGATCGCCCGCAGCGGTGCCGGGTGTCCTTCAATCGTCTTCTCCGGATCATCCGGATCAAGAAAATTTACCAGCGACTCCCACTGCATCCACTCCGTCGCACGCTGTTCCTCAAGGCTGGTGAGGGTGGCATCGACGCAGGCAATCTCCGTGAATCCGCAGCGTTGCAACCACAATGTCAGTGCCGCACTGGACGGCAGGAACCAGACATTGCGCATTTTTGCGTAACGTCCTGGCGGCATGAATACCTTTTCCTGATCCCCTTCGACAATCAGCGTCTCCAGAATCAACTCTCCTCCCGGGCGAAGGCAGCCCTTCAACTCGAAAAGATGGTCGAGGGGTGAGCGGCGATGATAAAGGACGCCCATGGAGAAGACGCTGTCGAAGCAGGAAAGATTGGCAGGGACATCTTCGATGCCGATTGGAATGACATGGTGCCGCGGATCGCACAGGTACCGTTGCATAACCTGGAACTGCATCACCGATACCAGAAAAGGCTCAATGCCAAGGACGAAGTCGGCGCCGGCGCCGCGCATTCGCCAGCCGTGATAGCCGTTGCCGCAGCCGACATCGAGGACTCTGCGTCCGGCCAGCGGTTGGATGTGCGGCAGCAGGCGCTCCCACTTCCAGTCGGATCGCCACTCAGTATCGATCTCAATGCCGAAAAAATTGAAGGGGCCTTTCCGCCAGGGGTGAAAAGCCTGGAGCTGGGCGATCAGCTCTTCGCGGTTGATGGTGCCAAGATCAGCGCTGGAGCCGATGGTTACCTTGTCCCGCAGCGTAATCCGGGACGGCCGAATCTCCGGCAGCGACTGCAGAGCGCGCAGCCAGCCCGCCATATCGCCGTAACGTTCGAGGAGCAGTTCCTCGGACAGGGTCGTGTGCAGTTGCTCAGCCCAGCGCTCCTGACCCATGGCGGCAAGTTGCGGATAGAGTGAATCGTAGAAATTCATTTAATCGCGACCAGCGAGGCAAAATTGAAACACTGGAACCAAAGTTCCGAAGCAGAGAAGCCTGCCGACTTCAAACGTTTTTTATGACAAGCAAGGGTCTCGGGGATCATCACCTTCTCCAGCGCTGACCGCTTCTGGCTGATTTCAAGATCGCTGTAGCCGTTGGCCCGTTTGAAGTCATGATGCAGTTCTTCATGAAATTGTCGCCGCTCCGGCTCGCTAAAAGCAATCTTCTCAGAAAGAATGAGAATGCCGCCCGGTCTGAGCCCCGCATAGATCCGCTGAATCAGCGCCAGTCGTTGTGCGAGGGGGATGAACTGCAGGGTGAAGTTGAGGACGACGACCGAGGCGTTCTCAATCGTAACATTCTGGAGATCGGCACAGATCATCGTCACCGGAACGGTCGACTCGGTATCGAGAGCCAGGAGCTCACGGGCACGCTCAATCATCGCCAGGGAGTTATCCACCGAAATAATGTCGCAGTCCGGCGCAGCGATCCGCTGGCGCATGGCCAGGCTTGCCGCCCCGAGGGAACAACCCAGATCATAGCAGTGGCTCCCGGCCTGGGCGTATTTCGCGGCGAGGATGCCGATATTGGAAATAATCATTCCGTAACCGGGGACCGAGCGCTGTATCATGTCGGGAAATACTGCGACAACCCGTTCATCGAATTGAAAATCAATGATTTTCCGCAGGGGTCCAGCATAGATAACATCGGTTTTATTGGGCACAGTCTTCTGGTCCTTGTTAAGCTGGCTGTTCGTAAAAAAGTTGAAGATATCGAATCTGCAGCAGAACATCAAGAACTACGAGAACGATAACGGCTGAGAGCACACCGGCCTGACTGAAGTTGCACTTGGTTACAGGGTGGGGTTATGCATATGGCGGGCTTGCAAAGCTGCATTTAACCCTTTTTTACAGTTTTGCAGGCCCGGCCCCAAGTATCCTTGCCTGGATTTGACCCGATATCCTACGGAGATAATGACGTCGAGATTATAGAAACGGATCTTTCTGCGAACCTTGCGGGTTCCCTCGTTTTGAACTACCGAGGAATCCTCGGTAGTTCCATCCGGCTGCAACTCTCCCTCTTTGTAGACATTGCTGATATGCAAGCCTATAGTATCGCTGTCCTTATCAAATAGCTCAGCCATTTGCTTTTGAGTCAGCCAAACGGTTTCATGGTCAAGGCGAACGTCGAGTGAGGTTGTGCCATCGGGGCTCTGATAGATAATGATGTCGTTAGTGTTGTCGGTAGTCATGAGATTCCCAGAGGTACTGCTTGTTAACTGAAATATCGTTTTCCTTGTTTCCAGTTACTTAGCACATCTTTGAATAGCCAGAAGAAAATGATGGCTGTTATATT
>JAJZQA010000247.1 GCA_021810985.1 Deltaproteobacteria bacterium | reverse complement strand
CATCTGGAGGCTATCGAAGAATATTCCAAACAGAAGATTCCGGTCGAATGGGCCGATAGTGATTTGTATGTGAAAGACTACAAGCGGACAAAACCGAAACCGAAAGCCGCGGCAGGTACAGGACCCGCGAAGGGTGGGGCGAGCCGGGGCCGGTCGGGCGGTGGAAAGCCGAAGCCGCAGGGCCGGCCGCAACCGCAGAGCCGGCAAAAGGCTCAAGGCGGCGAGACGCAGACGGCTATTCCTGTGGCGCCAGACGCAGCGAAGCCGGAACTCGCCGGAGATGGTGAGAAAAAACAGCGGCGTCGACGTCCGCGACGGAAAAAACCGGCTGGTGAGGGGGAGTCTCCCGTATGAAAAAAGCAGTTGTTTTATACAGCGGCGGACTTGATTCCACCACCTGTCTGGCCATTGCCCGCGCGGAGGGGTTTGAACCCTATGCCATGAGCTTTGCCTATGGTCAACGTCACCAGGCAGAGCTGAAGGTTGCGCGTGACTATGCCCGGCACATGGGTGCACAGGAGCACATGCTGGTAGATTTCGACCTGCGCAAAATCGGCGGCAGCGCCCTGACCTCGGCGATCGAGGTGCCGAAGGATGGCGTTGGCAGTGACATTCCCGTTACCTATGTTCCGGCCCGGAATACGATCTTTCTCTCCTTTGCCCTCGGTTGGGCCGAGGTGCTTCAATCATTTGATATTTACATTGGGGTGAATGCCCTGGACTATTCCGGCTACCCGGATTGCCGCCCGGAGTATATCGCCGCCTTTGAAACCCTGGCAAACCTGGCTACCAAGGCAGCCGTGGAGGGGGCCGGCAAATACCGGATCCATACTCCCCTGATCAATTTGACCAAAGCTGAGATAATCCGGCGGGGGCTTGAGCTGGGTGTTGATTACGGGAAGACCCATTCCTGCTACGACCCGACAGCGGAGGGTCTCGCCTGTGGACGGTGTGATTCCTGCCGCTTGCGGCTCAAGGGGTTTGCGGAGGCGGGGGTGCAGGATCCGGTGGCATATAGTAAGAGGGGTGAGGAGTGACGGGTACGGAGAAAAAAGGGTTGTTGGCTCCCATGAGTGATGTGCAGAAAGCACCGGACTTCCGCAAGTTGGCCATCAATAAAGTGGGGGTCAAGGATATTTCCTATCCGATTGTGGTGATGGATAAGAACGACGCCTTTCAGCATACCGTGGCGCGGGTAAACATGTACGTGGATCTTCCCCACCATTTCAAGGGGACTCACATGAGCCGCTTTGTGGAGATCCTGAACGCGCATCGCAAAGAGATGGCTCTGGACAAGATGGAAGCCACGCTCCAGAACATCAAGGAAAAACTCGGCGCTTCCAGCGCCCACCTGGAAATGGAATTCCCCTATTTCATCGAGAAGCGTGCCCCGGTCTCCGGTGCCGTGAGTCTCATGGAATATACCTGCCGTTTTATCGCCTCCCTGTCCACGGACTTTGACTTCATCCTGGAAATACGTGTTCCGGTTACCTCGCTCTGTCCCTGCAGCAAGGAATTGAGCCGTTTCGGCGCGCACAACCAGCGAGGTATCATTACTGTGCAGGTGCGTTACCGGGAGTTCGTCTGGATTGAAGACCTGGTTGCCGCCATTGAAGAGTGCGGCAGCAGTCCGGTGTATTCCCTGCTGAAGAGAGCCGACGAAAAGTTCGTTACCGAGCAGGCCTTTGAAAACCCGCGATTCGTAGAGGATATGGTTCGCGAGGCGGCGCTTCGGCTCCTGAAAATGGATAATGTCACCTGGTTTGCCGTGTCGGCGGAGAATTTCGAGTCGATCCACAACCATTCAGCCTATGCCGCCATCGAAATCGACAAGCAAAAATCCACAAAAGTGGATAACAGGTGTGGATAACTGTGTTGAAAAACGGCTAATTTGTGGATAAAGCTATTTTTTAGAGAAATTCCCCATTTTTTGATTTATGGATAAAGCACTACTCATTTTTGCCAAACAGCCCCTTCCCGGTAAGGTCAAGACACGACTTTCTCCCTCCTTTAGCTCTCAAGCGGCAGCCGATATTTATGGCTGTATGCTTTCTGATACCCTAATCAAAGTCTCGGAGGTATCCGGCGTTGAAAGATTGCTTTTCTTCGAGCCATCTTGTGGGGCCGCCGGCTTTTTTCAGGAAAATTTCCCCGAAATCAGGGCCTTTCCCCAACGCGGTGCTGGCCTTGGCGAGCGTCTCGAAAATGCCTTCGAAACGGCTTTCTCCCTGGGATTCGAATCCGTCGCGGCCATCGGCACGGACTCTCCGGACCTTCCTCTGTCGTATCTGGAAGAGTCTTTTCGAATATTGGAAGCGGGTGGTGTGGACACCGTATTCGGGCCGGCAATGGATGGGGGGTATTATCTGGTTGCTTTGAGAAGTAATTACCCCGGACTATTTCGGAATATTCCCTGGAGCACGAACCAGGTGCTGGAGAAGAGCCTGACAGCAGCAGCAAGCCTCGGGTTACAGGTGGCATGTTTACCGGTTTGGCATGACATGGATACGGTTGAGGATTTGAAAAGATTTCTTGCCGGCGGATCTTCTGAATACGCGCCGCGTACGCTCCGTTTCCTGCGGGAAAAAGGGTTCTAAGCTAAAGCATTGTATTATTTCAGAACCGTTACCTCATAGCCTTTTTCTTCAAGATGCCTGAGAATGGTTTGAATGTGTTCGAAGCCTCGGGTTTCCAGTTCCAGGATCACCTCACTTTTGCCAAGGGGGAGTGAGATACTGCGCCGGTCATGGGTTATATAGAAAATGTTTGCCTTGACCGCGGCTATTTCCGCGCTCAGTCGTGCTAACGAGCCGGGGATGTCTTCCAGGGCAACCTTCAGCTTCACGAAGCGCCCCACCGCAACGAGTCCCCGCTCAACCACCATGGAGAGGGTTCTCACATCGATATTGCCCCCCGAGAGGAGGCAGACTGTCTTGCCTTTCGGGAATTTCGCCTTCCCATTGAGGAGCGCGGCCAGGGTAACAGCACCGGCTCCCTCCACAAGCAGCTTCGATCGTTCCAGTAGCAGGACGATGGTCTGGGCAATTTCCTCCTCATCAACCAGCACCACCTCATCGACCCGCTCGCGAATGATGCGGAAGGTGTTTTCTCCCGGTTTTTTCACGGCAATTCCGTCAGCGAGGCTGAATGCGAGCGGAGTTTCCATGATGGTTCCCTTTTTCAGGGAAAAATGCATGGCGGGTGCCGCTGCCGTTTCCACTCCTATGACTTTCACCTTCGGGTGGGTTTCCTTGATGGCGGTGGCGATCCCGGAAATCAGGCCGCCACCCCCAATGGGAACGATAATCGTGGAAAGATCGGGAAGCTCGGCCATGACTTCCAGGCCGATGGTGCCTTGACCGGCCATTACTAGGGGGTCTTCAAAGGGGTGGATGAACAGGCTGTCCGTTTCTTTTTGCCGCGCCAGAGCAGCTGTATACGCTTCATCGAAATTTCTGCCGGTCAGAACAACCTCCGCACCGTAGTCTCTAACGGCATGGAGCTTTTGGAGTGGGGTGTTTTCCGGCATAAACACGATCGAAGCAACCTTCAGGAGTGATGCGGCAAACGCCACTCCCTGGCCATGGTTCCCTGCCGAGGCGGTGATGACACCGTGTGACAGTTTGTCGCGCGGCTGGGAGAGGATGAAGTTGAGTGCTCCCCTGATCTTGAAAGACCCGGTGCGCTGCAGATTTTCACACTTGAAATAGACCGGTAGACCGAGTCGCTCGGTGAATGAGTGCGAGGGAATCAATTCGGTGTGGCGAATTCTTTGTTTGAGACGTTCGGCGGCTTTTTGAATGAAACGGTAGGTGAGCATCGCTCCTCCGGTTGCCTGTGCTGCTGTGAGAAGTCTAGCAGAGGGCAAACTTCCGGTCAAATTCGGTCCTTTCAGCTCGGTGCCGTTGCATTTTGCTGCTGCTGCTGGTAACGTAGCAAAAAAGTACTTTCGGAGGCTTCTTTTTATGGATATCACCCATCATCGTCTATTGATTCTTGGTTCCGGGCCAGCCGGATATACCGCTGCTGTGTACGCCGCCCGGGCAAACCTGTCGCCAACCTTGATAACCGGGCTGCAGCAGGGAGGGCAACTTACTACCACGACCATGGTCGATAACTGGCCCGGGGACCCGGATGGCGTTCTGGGGACCGATCTGATGGACCGTATGCTGCGGCATGCGGAACGATTTGAAACCAAAATTATCTATGACCACATTAACAAGGCGGATCTTTCCAAACGGCCGTTCTATCTGGAAGGTGATGCGGGCGCTTATACCTGCGATGCTTTGATCATTGCTACCGGCGCCTCGGCCAAATACCTCGGGCTTCCTTCCGAAGAGGCATTCAAGGGAAAAGGGGTTTCAGCCTGCGCCAAGATCGG
>JAJZQA010000246.1 GCA_021810985.1 Deltaproteobacteria bacterium | reverse complement strand
GCACAGGGCAAAGTAAACCTGAAACAGGCAGTTGAAAGTTCGGAAGTACCGTGTGATGTACACTGTCAAAACGTTGGTATTCCTACTGATTCAATAACCTGGTAATGCGCAATGACCTTGAGATTGCATAGGTGTCGCTCAGTACGTGCAAGCACGTGAGCAGACAAAGGACATCTTATACTCAATTGGCAAGTGCTTTTGCCCTGCTGCGGCTCTGAGTCGTACCATCACCCAACTGACCATAGGCATTATTACCCCAGGTCCAGATAGTGGAGCTCACATCACGAGCGATACTATGATGACCGACGGCAACGATGTCGACGATACTCGAGAGCAAAATTCCATCCTGATTCTGAACACGTTGGAATGCGGTAACAGGGGTATCACTCTGAAGCGCGGCGCCATTTCCAAGCTGCCCATAATAGTTATAGCCCCAAGTGTATACAGAACCGCCAATAACGGCCAAGGAATGATCCAGACCAGCGGAGACAGCAGTTACTACGCCCGGCATAACGACAGACACGGCAATCAAACGTGAGGTCGTCGTCCCGTCACCCAACTGTCCCAATTCATTGTACCCCCAGGCAAACATGGTAGTACCACCGTTGATTGCCAAAGCATGGCTCCCCCCGGCAGCAATCGCGGTGATTCCGGAAAGAGGCGTAACCCCGTCGGAGGTAAGAACCTGCACCGGGACCATTTTGGATAATTTAGTATTATCACCCAACTGGCCATTACTGTTGCTCCCCCAGGTCCAGACGGTACCATCACTCTTCAAGGCCAGGCTGAAGGCCCCCCCGGCAGCAATTGCCGAGACTCCGCTGAGAGGCGTAACGCCATCAGAAGATAGCACCCGCACCGGAATATTTTGGTTAACAAGCGTATTATCACCCAATTGACCTGACGAGTTAAGCCCCCAGGCCCAAACGTTGCCGAGATTATCAAGCGCGAGAGTATGGTTTCCACCAGCAGCGATTGCGGTAAATCCAGTTATGCCACCAGGAGTTGATACTTGGGTCGGAGACGTCTTGGAATCTTGCGTTCCATTCCCCAACTGTCCCGAGCCATTATTACCCCAAGCCCAGACAGTACCATCGGAGTGAACGCCGATGGTATGCGCACCACCGATACTGACCGCGGTAAAACTTCCGGAAACCGTTACCGGAATCGAACTGTTCGCGGTAGCACCGTTGCCAAGTTGACCATAACCGTTGGCACCAAAGGATTTCGTTGTGGACTGAACAAGAACGACACTATGGCTTCCGTAGACCGCGGAGGAATTATTCGAGGTTTCATCATCACTGCCGCAAGCGACCAGGAACAAGGGAAGAAGTACAAAAAGGAATGGCCGCGGTATCAGCCTCGTTATTCGGTGCATTTTTGTTCCTCCTTCAGGAAATCTTACATAAATAAATGGCGACAGTGATCAATCACCTCAAAAAAATTACCTAAGGTACATCAAACGAAGGTGTTCTTGATCGCATTGGCGACCCGAACGATCTGTTCCTCAGACATCTCGGGAAAAATCGGCAGAGAAAGACAGTTTTTGACGACATTTTCCGCAACCGGAAGAGAACAGTCACGATATGCTTCAGCGAAAACATCCTGACGATGAAGTGGAATGGGATAATAGATTGCCGAGGAAATTTGCTGCTCGGCAAGCTCCTTCATTATCCGTTCCCGCTGGTCGGAAAGAATCGTGTATTGATGATAGACATGAACACATTTACCGTCTTCATACGGCACCACAATATCCAGTCCGGAAAGAAGCTCATTGTATAATTTCGCCACACGCCTGCGATTGGCATTGTACTCATCGATGTGCTTCAGCTTTTCGCGAAGGATAACCGCCTGAATTTCATCGAGACGGCTATTGAAGCCGATCACATGATGATGGTATCTTTGCCGGCTTCCGTGATTTCTCAGTACGCGGACGCTGTCAGCCAGTTCAGCTGACGCCAGCGTCACCATTCCCCCGTCGCCATAGCAGCCGAGGTTTTTGCTCGGAAAGAAGCTGAAGCAACCAAAAGACCCGATGGCACCGGTCATAGTTTCGCCAAGGGTGGCTGCACCGAAAGATTGCGCGCAATCTTCAACCAAAAGAAGAGCATGTCTATCACAAATATCAGTAATTGCGGACATATCAGCAGGCTGACCAAAGAGATGCACCGGGATGATTGCACGAGTTGCCGGGGTAATGGCAGCTTCAATCTTGGCCGGATCGATATTGAATGTTTGCGGATCGATATCGGTGAAAACAGGAGTCGCACCGACATAGCGGATCGCTTCAGCGGTGGCAATAAAAGTAAACGGAGAGGTTATCACCTCGTCCCCCGGCCCGATTCCTGCCGCTGCGAGTGCAAGGTGCAAGGCATCGGTACCCGAGGCGACGGCTACCGCATGAGGAACACCCAGATATTCAGCAGCTTCAGACTCAAAAGCAGTAACATTCGGGCCAAGAATAAACTGGCACTTTTCCAAAACATCGCGGATGCCGCTGTCAATTTCATTCTTCAAACGATGGTACTGCAAATTCAGGTCAACCATTGGGATCATAAAAAACACCTGGAGTATAAAGATAGAAGCAACAACTACACGAGATCAGCGATACAGATTACATCAAGTAGTGCCAGGCCGCAGCAACTGACATGGGACTGCGGTAAAACTTCGAAAAAAATAACGGACGATCCAGCGCGACAGAGGCTTCTCTGCACGTTACAGCTTTTTATTAATCAGCAGGGCTGTTTCCAGTGCTCTCCTGCCGTCTTCTCCCGTCACAACAGGCTCAGTGCCGTTGGCTACCGCTGCAAGAAAAGATTCGATTTCAGTTTTCAAGACGTCACCCTGCTCCAACTCCCGCTGATCAATGGCAACATTTGGAATCCCCGGAAACATCTCACCTTCGCCCTTGCGGAATATTGCAACCTTCTTGTTTTGGAAGTCGAGAGTAATGTAGGCGTCAGACTGAAAAATACGCATCCTTCGTTCACTTTTGAGGCTGATCCGGCTGGCCGTAACGTTAGCAACACAGCCATTCTCAAACTGGATGCGCGCATTGGCAATATCCTCTTCCTCCGTGAATACCGGAGCGCCGATGGAATCAATTCTCTTGATTGGGGATTTTATTAAATGTTGAATAATATCGATATCATGAATCATCAGATCAAGAACCACGTTAACATCTGTGCCCCGGGGCTTAAATGGAGCAATCCGGATCGATTCGATAAATCGCGGCTCCTTCAGGGTTCCCTCGAGAGCCATGACCACAGGATTAAAACGCTCCAGATGGCCGACTTGCAGAACCGCTCCGGTTTCTCGTGCGATCCTGATGAGTTCATCAGCCTCTTCAAGGGTCGTAGTGATCGGCTTTTCAAGCAGAACACTCTTCCCCTGAAGGAGAAAATCCCGGGCAACATCGAAATGGCACTGTGTAGGAACGGAAATACTGACAGCATCCACCATGTCCAAAATCTCTGAATGATCTGCGTATGACTTGGTTCCCAAACGAACGGCTACCGACTCTGCCCGCTCACGATCAACGTCAACAACCGCAACCAGCTCTGAATCTGGCAACACGGCGTACTTTTCCGCATGGAAGCCCCCCAGATAACCGACACCGACAACGGCGGTCCGTAACTTTCTGTTTAACGACATAGGCCCCTTTCCGATTTTTCTGCAAAAGCGATAAACCGTTCGATTTCCGGTGATAGTGGAATCTCGTTACGAACTTTACGGATTGATTCGTCCAAAAGCAAACCAGAGCGGATAATGATCCGGTAGGCTTTCTTGATGTTTGAAATAACTTCCGCTGAAAAGCCGCGACGCTTGAGACCAACGGAATTCAAGCCTGCCGAGGTAGCCCTGTTTCCGCTTGCAACCGTAAACGGAAGAACGTCCTGTCCGACCATTGCACCACCTGACAGCATGGAACTCTCACCGACCCGGGTAAACTGATGAACGGCGGAAAGTCCTCCGAGAATGGCAAAATCTTCAACCGTAACATGCCCGGCTAACGTGGAGCCATTGGCCATAATCACATGATTACCGATATGGCAGTCGTGGGCAACATGGCAGTAAGCCATAAAGAGATTATTATTGCCGATGGTTGTTTCACCGTCGCCGGTAACAGTTCCCAGGTGGATGGTGGCAAACTCGCGGATAATATTACCATTGCCGATTTTCAGATAGGTTTCTTCACCTTTGTATTTCAAATCCTGGGGAACTGCACCGACTGAGGTCAGGTGAAAAATCTGGTTATTTTCGCCAATTTTCGTCCAGCCATCAACCACTGAGCTAGCGCCGATCTTGCTGCCACGACCAATTTTCACATGTTCGCCAATAATTGCAAAAGGGCCGATCTCAACATCGGTGTCCAATACCGCTCCCGG
>JAJZQA010000245.1 GCA_021810985.1 Deltaproteobacteria bacterium | reverse complement strand
GCTCCGATATGGCTGTACAACCCCTCCAGGGAAAGGCAGAAAAATACAACAATCAACAAAAAAACTCTGGATAGGGTGATCAGGTTCGCCAGCAAAGGAAGTGCCTCCGGAAGTGAAGTCAGTGCCGTGAGTTTATCAAGAAAAACCTACTTCTTGAGATTCCAATAGGTGAACCAGCGCATGTACAGGACAACTTTATGGTCAGTGTCACCGTTTCGGAAATACTGATCGTAGATATACTCGCAGCCTAATTTCACATTGTCACCCTTGGGGCTGATATAGGAAACACCGACTCCGGCCCCCGGGCCAATGGCGTTGTTGTAATCAAGTCCCCGGGAATCCCATTTGTAACGAATAGTTGCATAGGTATTCAGATAGAAATTACCCCACCTTTTCCAGTCGATACCTTGCTCGACCCAGCCCTGGAGGAAGAGGTTGTTCGCGATGTCATCATTATTGAGGGGAAAATCCTGACGAAGTTCACCCCAGCTTGATCCGGGGAAACCCTCTACCGCCTGCGCGGGGGGAGTGCCGAATACCGTTGCTGCCAGAATGATAAGGCTGACAATGAGAGCGTCTCTTTTTTTCATGGAGTCCTCCTGCTGTAGATAGTTATCTGTCGTTTTCCCCAGGACATATTCGCTATGAATGTTTGTATTCTGGCGTAGTTTCCCTCCCGAATATACGTGAGCGCTCTCACGCGATACGGTGACTTCGTGTAGTAGTCGTCGAGAATAATGTAGTCTGGGTATGTCAGGTGCGACGAGTTGGCTTCATTATTTCGGTCATGTACCGAGATGGATGAAAATCTGGCCCGGGGAAAGCGATCCTTCAGTGAATAGGTGTAGACGGCATCTCCGAAATCTGAATCAATAACGACTGACATGCCGTCCCGGCCATTATTTTGGAAATATTTGATCACCGGGTCGAGATCAGGGTATTGTCTTTGGAGCCATTGAAGTTGGCTGAGGCCAAAAGCCCACACAACCAGGAAAAGGGTAATGGTAAAAAAAGGTTTAACCCAGCTTGAAGAGGCGTTGAAAGAAAAGATGTTGCAAAGATGATCAATTCCGATTGCCGCGGCAGGCGCAAGAAATACCAACGCGAAGATGACGTTTTTGTTAACTGATTGTTCCGCACCTGTGAGCAGGTGGAAGAGAAGCACAGGCGTTGACAGGAGTGTCAGCGTGAGTGCTGTTTTGCCGTGCTCCTTGTGAAAAAATCCGAATACCGCAAGCAGGTAGGGCATGGCAACCCAACGGAAAGCCCAACTGGCAAGCTGAAGTTTGCTGATCTGAGTTTCCGTGTAAACAGAACGCATGCTCCCCAAGAGAACATCCGCAATGGGGTACAAGGCCAACCAAACATACAGTCCCGTTAAAACCAGGAACGGAATGATGAAGTTGGAGACAATGAGCAATCTGCGTTTGCTGAACAGCGCGCAAAGCAGGAGAGGTGGCGCATAGACTGCGACAACATATTTGGTAATGGTTGCCAGAAATAGTGCCACGGAACTGGTCAGCAACAAACTGCCCCTGTGTTTTTCCGACTGCTCCGATTTCAGGACACACAGAAAGGAAAGTCCCAGAAAGAAGGCCGCCACAATATCGTAGGTTGCCAGTTTCGAAAGATACAAGGTCGTCCCGGATAAGAGAAAAAGTATCGCGGCAAAGAGCGACTGAGTCTTAGGCAGCAGGGTCAGCGCTGAAAAATAGATGGTTGCGGTCAAGGCCAGACCAAAAAAAATTCCTGTCGCGCGTGCTCCCCAGATACCTCCGGCAGAGTCCCCTAGCGCCGCAATAACTGGCTGAATTGCCACGGAACCGGTATTTTGCGCGGCACCGGGGACCGTCTCTTGCGCAAGTATCTGCCTGCCCATCAGGATGTTCAGCGCTTCGTCATGGTAGGGCGAATTGAAGTTAAGGGTAGCTGTAATGACAAAAAAGCCATAGATGAGTAGCGCTATGAGGTAGTGATTCCTGACAAATTCAGAATTACTCAAGAATGAATCCCCCGATTTCATCAGCTAGAGCTAGAAGTGTTTCCACATTCTGATGTGCGCTTTCCGCCAGTCGTATGCCAAGAACATATTCGGGGAAGTCGTTATTGATGGTTTCCAATTGACGAACCACGGTTCCTTGTAAAGGTAGGTTGTCTTTGCCAAGGATAACTTGGACGGTGAGGTCGGTCCCTGGTGGGACCTGTCGCATCATCGCAAGTAAGGCCCCTGTCTCGGAGATGTCCTTGATGACTCCGTAAAAAGCTTTCCGGTCATCGCTCGTGATCTTACACGGAAGATATGCCAGTGCCCGGTATGCACGCTCCTTGAAATGGTCCTTGGCCTGAAATCGACGTTCCAGATATGTTTTGTATCTCGTCGTATACTCACGCATGGTTTTGCTGATAGCCGCTTCATGCATGTAACGGCTCAGAAGGTCATGGGTTGCTTGCGGTGTATCGTGAAAACGTATGCCGAGATTGGAAATGGTATAGGACAAGGCCGTGGAGCTTTTCTGGCGGAGTACTGTCCCCTTTACGGCTACTTTGTCTGTTCCAAGACAAAGTAAAAGATCAAGCTGTTTGCCAATGAGGACCTGACCGATGATGATGAGGGACGCACCGTCTTCAGTCAAGTCGTCCACGATACCCAAACTGAACTCTTTGCATTCTTCTCTCTCGCTGAGAGAAGTGTCGCAAATCAGGCAGGGTATTGCATCCGGGACCCTGAAGCGGTTTCTACGCTGAAAAAGTTTTTTGTAATCATACTGAAGTATGGCAACCGCAAGACCACTGTTGTAGATTGCCCAGAAACAGTTGATGGCGATGACGAAATCGTCGGAACGCTGCCCCATGAGGAGTTGGATCACCCCATAGAGTATGGCAATGAAGCTGGCAATCAACACGATGAACTGCGGAATTATGAAGCTGTAAGGAACGGTTGCTCCTTCACCTTTCGGTGTCACTTTGAACTTGCTGCGCTCCTTTGGCAGAAAGAAAAGCCAGATAGATTTGATGTAGGTGAAATATTTCCCCATGCTGAACTGTTCCAACATGAGTTGACCGCCAAAACCGCGGGCCATTTCGTTGAAGCTGAAAATCGAGATGATGAAATAGGGGATAAAATGGGCAAGATAGTTGACGTCAAGTGCCTTCATGGGGAGAACCCCAGTAAATAAGGCAATTGGAGGCGTAGCATAAAAGATGATTTTCTGGAATCCTTCAAGGGGGTATATCATCGAAGAAAGGTAGTTGATCCGCTGGGCAAAAGTTAAACCCCTGAGAAAGAGCGGGTTGGCTTTCCAGAGAATCTGCCAGTTTCCGACACCCCAGCGTTGTCTCTGGATATGAAATGGCAGAATGGTTTCCGCGGCAATGCCGTAGGCAAGATTTTCATTATGATAGACGGATGACCATCCCTTGGCGTGAATTCTTAAAGAGGTGAGCATGTCTTCGGTAATGGTTTCCGTTGCGAAACCTTCGCCGCAGTCGTCAAGGGCCTTGCGCCGAAGTATGGCGCAGCTGCCGACAAAATAGGCGCTGTTCCAATGGTCTTTGCCAGGTTGGATCAGGGAGAAAAACAGGTATTGCTCTCCCCAGATATATTTTTTCTTTCTGTCTGTCCGGTGCTGAAAGGAGTCCGTGTTGTAAAATTCCTGAGGGGTCTGGACAAACGCGACCTTTTCGTCCCGAAAGTAGCCAATGGTTCGGTCGATGAAGTTAGGGAGCGGAACATGGTCGGCATCGAACACGGCAATAAATTCTGCCGTTGAGTGCTGTAATCCATAATTGAGGTTGCCTGCTTTGGCTCCTTCGTGTGAAGGTCGAGCAAGGTAGTCACATCCCAGTTCTTCACACAGTGCCTTGACTTCCGCGCGGTTCCCATCATCAAGAATAATGGTGCGATGGGGATATTTCAGGTCACCACAGGCAAGGATCGTTTTCCGCAGAACTTCCAAAGACTCACTTTTGGTTGTGACGAAAACATCAACCGTTTTTCCCTCCAAGGGAGGAGGTGTTGTGCGGGATCGGGGTTTCCAGACCATGAAATAAAAAAGAAAGGTCGTGAGCGCACCAAATACTTCGGCGCCGTACAGTGCCCATGAGAAGACGAGAGCGTTCGGGTTTAGGGTCTCCGTTACCCTCCAGTAAAGATAGTAAAGTGTTACAATGACCCCGATGATTGCCAATACTCTTCTGAACCACTCAACTTTAGACTGGCGTTTTGATTCCGGACTCATAAAAAAAACCCCTTTGCAATCTTCAAGTATTATTAGTGACATATAGAAAAAATTATTAGAAATCGAGCTCATATATTTAATTGATGCCTTTCAGTAAACCACCGGCTCTGCCGGTGAGACTTGAAAAGGCTATGCCGTTCCAGCGACACTTCCTCCTGAGGAAAGCCCCGAA
>JAJZQA010000244.1 GCA_021810985.1 Deltaproteobacteria bacterium | reverse complement strand
ACAGTACGCTACGGCATGGTGGGAGGTAAACTCACCAGCGGGTACGATCAAGGTCTGGCTGCCGGTAAAATCGGGTTACGGATTCTGCGGGGCGAACGGATTGAAACGATTCCGATAGTTTTTGATAATCCGTCCCGCTACATGTTCGACTACCGGCAGCTGAAACGCTTCGGCATTGACCGCGGTCTGTTGCCGGAAGGCAGTACGGTCATCAACGAACCCGAGGTCTTCAGCCAGGTCAGGAAAAGTACCATCTGGGCCGCGTTTCTCGGGATCGGTGGTCTGGGCCTCCTGGTATTTGTCCTCCTGTTCACTATCCGCTCCCGCAGGCATGTTGAGGAGTCACTGCGCCAGGCCCACTCTGAACTGGAACGCAAGGTTGAAGAAAGAACTCACGATCTGTCTCTCCTCAATGAGCGACTGTCGGATTTGAACCGGCAACTCACCGAGGCGAACGAAAAACTGGGAAGTGATATTGAGCAACGGCAGCAGACGGAACTGGAACTGCGAAAATCGCAGAGCATTCTCAACAAGATCTTTGAAGCAAACCCGGATCACCTGGTGGTGATCGACAGGAACCTGCGGATCATTCACTCGAACTGGCTGGGCGGCTATGAATATGTTCCCGAGGAGATCCGTCATCTCAACCCCTACTGTTATGAGGCCTACAACGCGGGCCAGGATAAACCGTGCGAAGCATGTGCCGCATTGGAAGTCTTTAAAACGGGTAAACCGGTCTTTACCGAAATGTACAATGCCAGGATCGGCTACCTGGAAATTCGGGCAGTGCCGATCGTCGACGAAAACGGAACGGTTTTGATGGTCGCGGAACACATTCGCGACATGACCGAGAAAAAAAAGATGGCGGAAGAGATCCTGAAGGGCCAGAAGCTTGAGTCGCTGGGTGTGCTTGCCGGTGGAATCGCTCACGATTTCAATAATCTCCTGACGGCAATCATGGGAAATATTTCCCTGGCAAAGATGTTTGCCGAATCCGGGTCAAAGGCTTATGATCGGCTCGCCGATGCGGAAAAAGCCTGTGAGCGGGCCACAGGTCTGACTCAACAGCTGCTCACCTTTTCCAAGGGCGGTGCTCCGGTCAAAAAAACTACCTCTATCGTGCAGATTATTACCGATTCCGCGGGCTTCATGCTGCGCGGCTCGAATGTCAAATGTGAATTTACCCTGCGGAAAGACCTGTGGGCAGCTGATGTGGATGAAGGACAGATGGGCCAGGTGATCAACAATCTGATTATTAATGCCGATCAGGCGATGCCGGATGGCGGGGTCATTTCGGTCGCAGCTGAAAACATTATCATTACTGCCTCGGATCTGCTGCCGCTCCCTGCAGGGCGGTACATCCTGATTACAATTCAGGATCAGGGGGAGGGGATCGCTCCGGAGAACCTGAGCAAAATCTTTGACCCCTATTTTACCACCAAGGAGCGGGGGAGCGGACTTGGTCTAGCCACCGTCTATTCGATTATCAAGAGTCACCAGGGGCATCTGGATGTTGCGTCAACCGAAGGGGCCGGAACCCTTTTCCGGCTCTATCTGCCGGCCTCGGAACATACTATCGAAACAGCGGAAAATAGCGCTTCGGAAGTGAATTCGCCGGCCGGCTCCGGCAGGATCCTGGTCATGGATGATGAGGAGATCATCCGGGAGATAGCGCGGGAAATACTCCACCACCTCGGCTATGAAGTTGAAGTGTGCGGGGACGGGAAATCCGCCTTGACGATGTATCAGGAGGCTCTGCATGCGGGGAAACGCTATGCCGCGGTGATTATGGACCTGACCATTCAAGGAGGGATGGGGGGCAAGGAAACCATGAAAGCGCTGCTTGCTATCGACCCGGCAGTAAAGGGAATTGTCTCGAGTGGCTACAACAATGACCCGATACTGGCCCATTTCAGGGAATACGGGTTCAGCGGCATGGTCTCCAAACCCTACACGGTGCGAGAGCTGCAGGAGACGCTGCTGGAGTTGGTGTGATGTCTTTTCCGCGGCAGACAGCAGCCAGGCGTGCCTCGCCCCTATATCGGAGTTGTGATGTTTAATTCCTGAAGTACTACCTTTGCAGAATCAACCGCTTCATTTTCCTAGTGAAAGAGAGACCATTCATGCTGGAACCATCCGCGTATGTGAAAATTTTTGTCGCTATCCTGGCGATTCTGAATCCTTTTGGTGTGCTGCCGGTGTTTCTTGCCCTGACCGGGAAATCATCGGAGCAGGAAAGGAAAAAGATTGCCCGGACCGTTGGTCTCTCCGTGGCGAGTGTCCTTGCCTTGACCGCCCTGATCGGGGACAAGATACTTCATCTTTTCGGCATCAGCATTGCCTCCTTCCAAGTGGGAGGGAGCATCCTGCTGCTGCTCATGGCCATTTCCATGATGTTTGCCAAAGATGCAAAAGGGGCTACTGAGGCCGCGGAAATCACACCGGATCTGGCGAGTATCGCCGTGGTGCCGCTCTCGGTTCCGCTTCTTGCCGGTCCCGGTTCCATCTCAACCGTGATTATCTATGCAAACCTTCCCGGCGGCACCTTCCACGTCTGGCTGATCATCCTCTGCGTCTTCCTCGGTTCCTTTGTTATCTGGATAGTGCTTCGTATGGCGAACCGGATCGGGAAGTTGATCGGCCCCCTTGGCCTTTCCATTGTCAGCCGGCTGATGGGGCTCCTTCTGGCTTCCATTGCCGTCGAATTTTTCGCCAAAGGGATCGTCAAGTTGCTGCCGGGGCTGGCCTGATTGTGGCGGAATCCCTGACGCCGCCGCAGAGAGGGCCTGGATATGGAATTGGAATTACTTCAGGTAGGCATGGATACCTTCTTCAAGACCGACCGGTTCGAAGCGGAAGGTCTCCCGCCAGGTTCCATCGCAGATGCTTTCTTCCAGCAGCATGGTGATCTGGTCCAGGGTGAGGGGGAAAAAAGAAAAGCGCTGCAGGAGTGAAGTTGCCAGCTTTATGAAAGGTATCGGGGCATTCAGGGTTCGTACGGACCTCTTGCCGAGTGTCTTGCCGATAATCTCCAGGAGTTCCAGATAGGTGATGCGGTCTCGCCCGCAAAGCCCATAGGTCTGGCCGGCCGTTTCCGGCATTTCCAGGGCCATGGCAAAGCAGCGCGCCACATCGTTGCCGTCGATCGGCTGCAGGCGGTAGCAGCCGTCACCGACCACCGGTACCACGGGCAGACTTTTGATAATTCCGGCAAGTTTATTGATGAAATCATCCTTGGGGCCGAAAATTACCGAGGGACGAAAGATCGTCCAGTCAAGGCCCGAAGACCGAACCGCCTCTTCCGCCCGGTACTTGGTTTGATGGTAGCGACTGACCGCGTCCGGCCGGGCGCCCAAGGCCGACATCTGGAGAAACCGGTGGATTCCGGCCTCCCGGGCGGCTGCCAGGAGGTTTTTCGTTGCTCCCACATGGAGTTTTTCGAAGGTGATGCCGCGTGCCGGAAACTCCCGGATGATTCCCACCAGGTTGATAACGGCATCGCAGTCCTGCATTGCCGCTGCAAGTGTTTCAGCTCGGGCTACGTCACCTTTCACAGTTTCGGTTCCCGGTTCCGAACCGGCAAGCCTCCTGTGAGTCAGAACCCGCAGTTCGTGTCCGTTTTCCAGGAGGGTGCGGCGAACATGGCCACCGACAAAACCGGTAGCCCCGGCAAGGAAGATGCGCATGGGCGTGCCTCCAATATTTCTTAAGGGGATAAGTCAAGTGTACCGTGAAATCCGGCGCTTGCCATCATCGAACTGCGGTAGTTGCTTTCGGCCGTTTCAGGTCCTGGCGGGATACTCCTGCTCATACCGTTGCAACAGTTTGCCGATTTCCCGCTTGGTCGCGGCCGTTGCGGGGCCAACCGCCACCAGATTCAGTTGGTGCGGGGCAAAAAGTTCGCAGGCCGTGTTCCTGATTTCCTCAACGGTGACGGCGGCGCTTTCCTGCTGGTCCTGCTCGAGAGTGGTAAAGACCTCCATCAGTTCGCCCCAGCCGTAGCGTACGCCAATTTCGTAGGTAGAATCCCGGCTGTATTCCAGGTCGTAGAAATAGCTGCGTTTGACCCGCTCCAGTTCTTCCTCATCCATAGGTTCAACGGCGAGACGCTGCGTCTCTTTCAGGACTTCCGCAACCGCCAGGGTCAGGTTTTCCGGTGCAGTGGCCAGGTCGATGGAGAAACAGCCGGTTTCGTCGTAGGCCGAAATTCCGGCACTGACTGAATAGGCTATGCCGTGGCCTTCCCTGAGGGACATGAGCAGCCGGGAACTGCCGCCAGCGCAGAGGATTCTCCTGATCAATCGGGAGGCGGTGATGCGCTGGTCCGGGCGGCTGAAACTCCGGAAGGCGAACTGCAGGGCGGTCTGGCTGTCCATGTCCTTCACGAACAGCGAGCGAGGCCAGATCGGA
>JAJZQA010000243.1 GCA_021810985.1 Deltaproteobacteria bacterium | reverse complement strand
CATTGCCCGTCCGAATAAAAGACCTTTGAAGTCCCTCTCGGATATGCTGAAGGGAAAATCAGGCCGTTTCCGTCAGAACCTGCTTGGAAAGCGTGTTGACTACTCAGGCCGTTCCGTTATCGTTGTCGGTCCTGAACTGCGCTTGCATCAATGTGGCTTGCCCAAGAAGATGGCGCTCGAACTCTTCAAACCATTTATTTACAATAAACTCGAAGAGCGAGGTTTTGTCACCACGATCAAAAGTGCGAAAAAAATGGTCGAGAAGGAGCGTCCGGAAGTTTGGGACGTTCTGGAAGAGGTCATCAAGGAACATCCGGTCATGCTGAACCGTGCTCCTACCCTTCACCGTCTTGGTATCCAGGCCTTTGAACCTGTTCTTATTGAAGGAAAGGCGATTCAGCTTCACCCGCTCGTTTGTACTGCTTTTAATGCCGACTTTGACGGTGACCAGATGGCGGTTCATCTGCCGCTCTCAATTGAGAGCCAAGTGGAAGCACGCGTGCTGATGATGAGTACCAACAATATTCTTTCGCCTGCGCACGGTAAGCCGATTATCGTCCCTTCACAGGACATGGTTCTCGGTATTTATTATATGACCCGCGACAAGTACTTTGCGGAGGGTGAGGGTAAAATACTCGCTTCGCCCGCGGAAGTTCGTATGGCCTACGACTCCGGTGAACTTGATATCCATGCCAGAATCAAGGTGCGGATGCGGAATCTTGCTTCTGATGAGAAAACACAGATTGTCGAAACAACGACCGGTCGTATTCTTCTTAGGGAAATTCTACCGGAGAACGTTCCTTTCTCAGCGATTAATAAGGTCATGACCAAAAAGGAACTCTCGAACCTTGTGGATGTTTGTTACCGCCTTGCTGGTAACAAAGATACCGTTATTCTCGCGGATAGACTGAAAGAGATAGGTTTTCGCTATTCAACGGAGGCCGGTATTTCCATCTGCATCGATGATATGGTCATTCCTGACGGAAAGCCGTTTATCATCGAAAAGGCGACTGAAGAAGTCAAAGAGATTCAGAACCAGTATACCGAAGGTCTTATTACCGATGGCGAGCGTTATAACAAGGTAATTGACATTTGGGCTAAGTCTACTGAAGAGATTGCCAAGGAAATGTTGGACAACCTCTCCCGTGATACGGTTACTTCTCCTGACGGCAAAGAAATCAAAGTCCCTTCTTTTAACGCGATTCACATGATGGCTGATTCAGGTTCCAGGGGTTCTGCCCAGCAGATCAGACAATTGGCGGGTATGCGTGGACTTATGGCTAAGCCTTCCGGTGAGATTATTGAAACACCCATTACCGCAAATTTCCGGGAAGGATTAACGGTTTTGCAGTACTTCATTTCTACCCACGGTGCCCGTAAAGGTCTTGCCGATACCGCGCTCAAGACGGCTAACTCCGGATATCTGACGCGTCGATTGGTGGACGTTGCGCAGGATGCGATTATTACTGAGGACGATTGCGGGACGATTGATGGTCTTCTTGTTTCAGCACTTACCGAAGGTGGTGAGATCATAGAACATATCGGTGACCGCATTCTTGGTCGCGTTGCTCTTGACGATATACTCGATCCCGTTACCGACGAAATCCTTGTTCCTGCAAATGTTGAAATTGACGAAACGCTTGTATCGAGGATTGAAGAAGCCGGTTTGGAGAAAGTCAAGATACGTTCCGTGCTTACTTGCCAGAGCAAGCGAGGTATTTGCGCGAAATGTTATGGTCGCGACCTGGCACGAGGTCATCTTGTCAACCTTGGCGAGGCCGTCGGTGTTATTGCTGCTCAATCAATCGGCGAACCGGGAACCCAGCTTACCATGCGGACGTTCCATATCGGTGGTACGGCATCACGTCATGCCGAGCAAACGTCGCTGGAATCCCGCAATGAAGGTGTTGTCAAGTTCATCAACATCAACAGTGTTGCAACCGCGGACGGTAACTTCATTGTCATGAACCGTAACGGTGAATTGGCAATCATTGATGAGACCGGGCGTGAGCGGGAAAAATATTCCATTGTCTATGGTGCTAAAATCAAAGTTGCACCTGGATCGCAGGTCAAGGCGGGTGCGTCCATTGCTGAGTGGGATCCGTATACCATGCCGATCCTTACCGAAGTAAGCGGACGGATTAAATTCGGTGACATCGTTGAGGGTGTGACCGTTGAAGAGCAAGTTGATGAGGTTACCGGCCTGTCACGTAAAGTTATCATTGAATCCCGTGACGCCGATAAAAGACCACGTATCGCCATCAAGGATGACACCGGCAAGACGGTAAAGACTGTGGATAGTGTTGTCGGTCGCTATTTTCTCCCTGTGGGCGCGAATATTTCCGTACAGGAAGAGTCTTACGTCAATGCGGGTGATATCATTGCGAAAATCCCGCGTGAAACAACAAAAACCAAAGATATTACCGGTGGTCTTCCTCGTGTTGCTGAACTGTTTGAGGCACGTAAACCTAAAGACTACGCCGTTATTTCGGAAATCGACGGTTCCGTTTCGTATGGTAAAGATGCAAAGGGGAAGAGAAAAGTTATCGTCACTCCCGAGCAGGGTGAGGCAAAAGAGTATCTTATCCCCAAAGGCAAGCATATCAGCGTTCACGAAGGTGACTATGTAAGAGCTGGCGAAGCTCTTATGGATGGATCCTCCAACCCTCATGATATCCTCAGGGTAATGGGCGTAAAAGAACTGGCAAAGTATCTTGTCGACGAAGTGCAGGAGGTCTATCGGCTTCAAGGGGTCAAGATCAATGATAAGCATATTGAGACCATCGTCCGGCAGATGCTTCGTCGCGTTCGCATTAAAGATGTTGGAGAGACAAGTTTCTTGATCGACGATCAGCTGGAAAGAAGTGTCTTTGAGGAAGAAAATGAGAGGGTGTTGGCAAATGGCGGCAAACCTGCCATGGCTGAACCTCTTCTTCTTGGTATTACCAAAGCTTCACTTTCTACCGAGTCATTTATTTCCGCTGCGTCTTTCCAGGAAACAACAAAAGTCTTGACACAGGCGGCCATTGAGGGTAAGGTTGACAACCTTCGTGGTCTCAAAGAGAATGTTATAATGGGTCGTTTGATCCCGGCAGGGACAGGGCTTGCACGATATCGCAATCTGAAGCTCGTTGTGGAAAATGTTCAAGAGATTGAGATGGATGATCAAGAAGAGACTATCGAGGAAATAAGTTAAAGAATAAGGTTTTTGCAAGAAAAAAGCTTGACAACTACTCGTTGTTTTGATATTTTTGTCCGGTTTTCGCTTCTGCCGAGGACTATGTGCTTCGGCCAGATTTTGCTGTGTTTAGGAGATAATTGATAATGCCAACCATAAATCAGTTGATACGCATCGGCAGGGAAAGTAAAAAAGATAAATCTACAGCTCCGGCGCTCAAGTCGTGTCCTCAGAAGAGGGGGGTTTGTACGAGGGTTTATACTACTACCCCGAAAAAACCGAACTCGGCGCTACGAAAGGTTGCGAGGGTTCGTTTGACCAATGGCCTGGAGGTTACTTCCTATATTCCGGGTGTTGGCCATAACCTGCAGGAGCACTCCGTGGTTCTGATCAGGGGTGGAAGGGTAAAAGACCTTCCTGGTGTGCGCTATCATATCGTTCGTGGCACTCTGGATTCTGTTGGTGTTAAGGACAGAAAACAGGGTCGTTCCAAGTACGGTGCTAAGAGACCAAAGTAAAAACCGGAGTGAGAGGTTGATATGCCCAGGAGAAGAGAAGTAGCGAAGAGAATTATATTGCCTGATCCGAAGTATAATGACCGGGTAGTTGCAAAGCTCATTAACATTTTAATGCTTGATGGGAAGAAGAGTACCGCGGAGCGAGCTCTGTATGGGGCTCTTGAATTGGTTGCCAAGAGAACTAGTGAGGATCCAATTAAGGTCTTCAAGAAGTCTCTTGATAATATCCGTCCTGTACTTGAGGTCAAGTCACGACGTGTCGGTGGTTCTACGTATCAGGTCCCTGTCGAAATTCGTGCCGAACGCCGGACTTCTCTGGCGATGCGCTGGTTGGTGAAGTATGCGGACGCGAGGGCTGAGAAAACCTTGACGGATAAATTGGCTGGCGAGATCGTGGATGCTTACAATAATCGCGGTTCCGCGGTTAAGAAGCGTGAAGATACGCATAAGATGGCTGAGGCGAACAGGGCTTTTGCACACTACCGCTGGTAGTTTCAAGATAGATTGTCTTTGAGGAGTTTTTTGTGGCACGTTTAGTACCTTTAGAGAAAACGCGTAATATTGGCATAATGGCGCATATTGATGCGGGCAAGACAACGACTACCGAGCGTATTCTCTATTATACCGGTGTTTCTCATAAGATCGGCGAAGTCCATGACGGAACTGCAACTATGGACTGGATGGAACAGGAGCAGGAAAGAGTGATTACGATTACTT
>JAJZQA010000242.1 GCA_021810985.1 Deltaproteobacteria bacterium | reverse complement strand
GCCTTCCCCTCCTCTTCACTCAGCTGATAATTCTTCTTCAAATCCGCGAGAAACTCCTCCGTCTTCTGCTTGGATAGAGATACTGCACCAAGTCCGGCAAGAAAAGCTTTTTCAAGTTTATCGAACATGACTGCCCCCCACCTCGATGTAATCAATTTTCATCCAAAAAACTCCAGATGTGAGTCTGTTGGTTTCTTATTCAACCGTAGCAGGAAAGTCCGGGATTTCAATCCCAGGCAATGCACAGCGACAGGAATACTCCGCTGGAGCGGGTTGTTATTTTTCTGTTTTTTTTGCACACAAATTATACGAATCATGTTATCGTCAAAATCCTTGTGAAGTTTGGTGAAACTCATGGACTTTTAGGGTTCATGGGTTTTTTTGTTTGTGCAAAGCATAATTTCCGCGATTGACGATAGACGCAGCTTTTCAGGCAAAGGAGACCCGGTTTTGGATATACTTGTTCGCGGCAATGACATAGAGAAAGCGCTTCGCGACCTGAAGCGCTCCCTGCAAAAAGACGGATTTTTTAAAGAGATGAGAACGAGAAAGTATTATGAAAAGCCTTCCGTGAAGAAGAAGCGTAAACAGCTGGAGGCTGAGCGGCGGCGCAGGAAGGCCATGAGAAATCGGCGTCCGGAACGGGATTGATTGATTTCAGCGAAAGACACCGGCAAAACTGATACATGCAAAAAAGGCCGCCCCCTCACGGAGCGGCCTTTTTCTCATCCTTTTACCAATTGTCATCCAGCTGACCTGCAACGGAAAAACCTTTCAAAGGTACTGCCCGCTTCGCCCCGAAAAAACCCGCATCACTCTTCAAACCCATACATATTTCGAATTACGTAGCGGGGTCTCCGCCGAACTTCCTGATAGATCCGCCCCACGTACTCGCCCACCAGACCAATGCCGAAAATCACGATTCCCAGGAAGAAAAAGAGTATGGCAAAAAGGGTAAAGACACCTTCCACCTCTGCGCCGACGATAAAGCGCCGTACCAGGAGGAACAGGGCAAAGGCCAGCGACAGGAGCGCCGTTGCTACGCCGAACAGGGCAAACAACTGCAGCGGGACCACGGAAAAACCGGTCATCAGGTCGAAATTGAGCCTGATCAGCCGGTAGAGAGAATACTTGCTTTCCCCTTCGGCCCGTTCCGCATGGGCAACCCTGATTTCCGAGGGATTTGCCGAAAATGTCTGGGCCAGCGCCGGGATGAAGGTAGTCGATTCCTTGCAGCGGTTTATGTTGTCGATGACATTTCGATGATATGCCCGCAGCATGCAGCCGTAATCGCTCATCTGCATACCGGTCATCCGGTTCGTCGTAATGTTCACTACCCGTGATGCGATCCGACGGAAAAAGCTGTCCTGCCGCTTCTCCCGGATTGTCCCCACCACATCATGCCCCGCCTCCACTTCACGGATCAGCTTCGGAATTTCTTCCGGCGGATTCTGAAGGTCAGCATCGAGGGTGATGACAATCTCACCCCGACAGAGGTCAAATGCCGCCAAGATGGCCATATGCTGGCCGAAATTGCCGTTGAATTCGATAATCCTGACACCCGGCAATTTGCGTGCCTTTTCCCGTAAGATCCGCAGGGTCGCATCCTTGCTGCCATCATCGGTGAAAATTATCTCGAAAGTCCGTTCCGTTGCCGTCATGACCGGATAGAGGCGGTCAAGCAGCGCGGTGATATTCTTTTCTTCATTATAAACCGGCACGATGACCGATAGATAAGGTTGTTCTTCCATGGGCTGCTCCCTTATTCCAATTTTATAGCAAGGCCCTCTCTGCGTTGGCTCGTCTTCGGCTGTTCAACGTACTCTTCAGTACGCCTCGCAGCCACAATCCTCGCCGCCTTGAAAACTTCCTTGATCTGGAATTGCTGTTACTTTCTGCTACGGGCAAGTACGTTTTTCACCGAATCGACAACATCCGCGGCATCTTCCATCACCATTTTCGGAAAAAGCGGCAACGAGAGAATCCGGTCGGAGGCATAATCGGCCAGGGGAAGCTCACCGGGCGCGATCGGCAGGTTTTCCCGATAATAGGGGTGGTGATGAACGGCCTTGAAGTGCAGACCGGTCCCGATATTTTCCTTCTTCAATTCGGCCATGAAGGCATCGCGATCGATCGTCAGTTTCTCGATTTTAACCAGCGGTGTATAGAGGTGCCAGGCATGGCGATAGGCATAGGGTGCGGCGGAAGGAGTGATTATCTCATCCACGTCAGCAAATGCGGCAGTATAAAACTCGGCGATCTTTGTGCGCTGCTCGATGAACCTGTCCAGTTTGCGCAACTGATGAATACCAAGTGCGGCCTGGATATCCATCATGTTGTACTTGAAGCCGGGCAGGACGATATCGTAATTGGGCGTTCCTTTTGCGGAATAGCGTTTCCAGGCCTCGCGGCTCATGCCGTGAAATTTGAGCAGCGAGATTTCTTCCGCGAGCTTTTCATCGCGCGTGCAGACCATCCCGCCCTCTCCGGTGGTGATATTCTTGATCGGGTGAAAGGAAAAGACCGAGACACTATCAAAGGAGCCGATCCGCTTTCCTTTATATTCGGTGCCGATCGCATGTGCGGCATCCTCCAGTACCTGGAGATTGAACTCTTTGGCCAGGGCAAAGATGGCGTCAAGGTCACAGGGAAGCCCGGCGAAGTGCACCGGCACGATCGCTTTCGTGCGTTCGGTAATCTTCGCGCGAACGGCCTGGACATCGATATTGAGGGTCCCGGGTTCAATGTCCGCAAACACCGGAGTGGCGCCCACATGGATCATGACATTAACCGTGGCGGCAAAGGTCATGGGGGTGGTAATCACCTCATCGCCGGGGCCGATGCCCATGGCAAGCAGGGCCAGATGCAGGCCGGCAGTTGCGGAACTTAAGGGTACCGCGAAAGGTGAATCAACATAAACCTTGAATTCATCCTCGAACTTTTTCACCTTCGGACCGGTGGTGATCCAGCCCGATTGCAGGGATTCGACCACCTCCTGAATCTCTTCCTCTTCAATTGTCGGTATGGAAAACGGCAAAAAATCCTTGCGCACGAAACCCTCCTTGAAACGTTACTTTCTGTCACCTATCACTGAGCAAATACTGCGGAATTCATTCACCTGTTACTCACCAGCGCGGAACCACCCCAAACGGCTACCACTCTTACCGGGGACTTCACCTTCGTGCCGAACGAATCCACTTCATTCCGGCTGATAACAGCCAGGTAGGCGCGTGGCGAATCCCACATCATATAAAAAGCATTCTGATCGATGAACCATCTTTCCTGATTATCATGCTGACGCCCGAACTCCAGTTCGCCGCTTGGCCCGGCCAGGATAATCCTTTTTTCCGCATAAAAGGGCAGTCCCTGGCGATAGAAGCCATAGCTCACCAGCGGGACAGCGGGATACTGAGTGCGCGCAATGCGTGCCAACTCCCGCGTTGACCTCTTTTCAATCGAGCGGGAAAAAATGACTGACGGAGCACACATGGCCCCCAGACTTGCCGTAAGACATAACAGGGCAATTGCGATCACCACACTTTTTCTACTCAACGCCAACAGGGAAAGCACACTGCCGGCAACGAAGATTCCACCAAGCAAGAAAGCGCCGTTCGGTTCGAGTTTTGAAGCTGCCGCCAGTTGTGTGTAGAGGATGGCTCCGCTCCCGGCGATCAGAAGAAACACGCCAGCAGCGGCGGTCTGAATCTTCAACAAGGGACCGTCCTCATCCAGGGCAGCGGAAATGGCACTGCCGATCAGGAGCGCGACCGCGGGAAACACCGGCAGTATGTACGGAATGAGCTTGGAGCTGGAGAGGGAAAAAAAGACGAATATCACGCCAAACCAAAGGCTGAGAAACAATCGGTGACAGTCCCTCTTCTCCCAGCCGGACTTTACTGCTCCCGGCAGGAAAAACGACCACGGCAGCATCCCGCCGAGCAACACGGGAATAAAGTACCAGGGCGGTTCGTAGCGGCCGTGCACCTTCGTCAGAAATCTTTCGAAATGTTCATGGATGAAAAAAAACTGGAAAAACTCGGGATTTCTGAGCGAGACCAGAACGAACCAGGGCGCGCACACCGCCAGGAACAGACAGGTCCCGGTAAAGAGCCGCATCTCCCGCAGCAGGTTCCAGCGCTTCGAGAACAGGAGATACAGAAAGATGACGCCGCCCGGCAGAACGATACCGATGAGCCCTTTCGCCAGAACGGAAAGCGCACAGAACAGGTAAAACAGGTAATAATACCGCCCCTTATTGGTCTCCTCCCGGCGAGAAGCCAGCAGGAAAAACCCCAGCGCCGCCGCCAGGCAGATTGTCAGGGTCGTATCGATGATATTCATCCGGGACTGGAACAGAAAGCCGACGGAGGAACCCAGGACAAGTGCCGAATACAAGCCCGCGCGCCGCCCATATAACT
>JAJZQA010000241.1 GCA_021810985.1 Deltaproteobacteria bacterium | reverse complement strand
AGCAAACCGTTTTGATCGGTGTGGTCACCCTCAACTGCGCACGTCTCGGTCATCAGTTCCGGGGTGACGAAGGCGAGCTTTTCCGTCGTATGGACCAGCTGCTGGAGTTTGCCCGCACCAGCCTGGAGATCAAGCGCAAGGTTATTCAGCGGCATATGGACGACGGACTTTTCCCCTATACCCGGCGCTATCTGGGCACGCTGCGCAACCATTTCTCCACGGTCGGCGTCAACGGGATCAACGAGATGATCCGCAACTTTTCCGCTGACCAGTACGATATCGCCGATCCGGAAGGGCAGGCCTTGGCCTGTCGCTTTCTCGATCACATACGAGCCAGGCTGCTGGTCTTCCAGGAGGAGACCGGCCACATGTACAACCTGGAAGCGACACCGGCCGAGGGGACCACGTACCGTTTCGCCAGGGAGGATCGCAAGCGCTATCCCGAGATTCTCCAGTCGGGGACTGACGAGGCGCCGTACTACACTAACTCGTCCCAGCTGCCGGTCGGCTATAGCGATGACCCCTTCGAGGCCTTGGACCTGCAGGAGACCCTGCAGCGCAAATACACCGGCGGTACGGTCTTTCATCTTTATCTGGGAGAACCTGTCTCCAGCACCGCGGCCTGTCGGACCTTGGTCCGCCGGGTCCTGGAGAATTACCGTATCCCATACCTGACCATTACGCCGACATTTTCCATCTGTCCGAAGCACGGATATCTGCCGGGTGAACAGCAGTTCTGCCCGCTGTGTGATGAGGAGTTGTTGCGGAAGAAGGTGGTGGAGTAAAACGAGTCAGACCTGCCAAGTTTTCAAAACCTGCGGGTCTTCGCAGTGGCAGGTCTCTGGATCTGGATTGCGAAGGGAATAATAACCGAACAACGAAAGGTGCAAAATAATGGACGTAAACAAAACACAGATCACAACGATATGTCTCGACGATAGCGAACGCCAGCCGTGCGAGGTCTGGACGCGGGTGATGGGCTACCACCGGCCGGTAGCATCCTTCAACATCGGCAAGAAGGCCGAGCATCGGCAGCGGCGTTTTTTCCGGGACAGCGAAGCTCAAGAAACGTGCTGAAAATCGCTGGTCTGACGCCGTTTACCACCATCGACTATCCGGACCATCTGGCCGCGGTTCTCTTCTGCCGCGGCTGCTCGTGGCGTTGCGGTTATTGCCATAACCGGAGCCTGCTGGAAGAGGAAGGTGCCGGCGATCTCTGCTGGGAAAAGGTATTGACCTTTCTGGACAGCCGGCGCTGCTTGCTCGATGCCGTGGTTTTCAGCGGTGGCGAGCCAACCCTGCAACCGTACCTGAAGCAGGCAGTTCAGTCCGTGCGGGAGAGAGGGTTTCTGGTCGGACTGCATACTGCGGGGGCTTTCCCGGAGAGACTGAAAGAGCTGCTTCCCTTTCTGGACTGGGTCGGCATGGACCTGAAAGCGCCTTTTCATGAATATGAGCGGATAACCGGCGTGTTTGGCAGTGGTGAGGCTGCCCGGCAAAGCGCTTTGCTGATCAGGGAAAGCGGAGTGGCGCACCAGTTTCGTACCACCCTAGCTCCGTTTCTGCTGACGGAGGGGCGTATCGAATCCATGCGCAGAATGGTGGAAGTGGAGTGGGGGAGTGCTTTCCGCGAACAGCAAATTTCACATTTGTAGCAGATTTACCCTAAGTCCGACAGTCTCCCCGTCACAACAATTTTTTACATGACAAATCCCGGCAGGTTGCGGTAGTCTTTGCGGGCATTGCCAAAATTTGAGCTCTCAGGAGAAATATATGAAACGAATTGTTCTGATGACTGTGGCCGCGGCCATTTTTGCCGCTGTTCCGGTTGCCATGGCAGCGGGGACCGTTTCCCTGCCCAAGGGCTATGAGAAGTGGGAAAAAAGCAAGCAGCAGATCATAACTGACAAAAAATCGCTCTTTTACGGCATTCATTACACCTATGTGAACAGCAAGGCCATGAAGACCTACAAGAAGGGCGGCACCTATCCGGACGGCAGCATGTTCGTCGTCGTTCAGCACGGCATCCGTCAGGAAGGCGGAAAGCCGGTGCCGGGCAAGAAGTCGATGATCGTACTGATGAAAAAAGACAAGCGCAGCAAAGCGACCGGTGGCTGGCTTTTTGCCGGCTATACTCCGCAGGGAAAACCGAGTGGTATCGATCCGGTCAAAAACTGCTATGAGTGCCACCTGAAGGACGCTCCCGACCGCGACCTGGTGATATCCCGGTATGCGGATTTCCGGTAGTGGCTCGCTGAAAAAAGCCCCTTTTTCAAGGGGCTTTTTTTGTTGAGATTTCTTTTGCCGAATTTCAAATTCATCTCTCCTTGACAGCTTGCCGGGTTTTGATGTAACGTTGTTCGTCCCACCGCATGAGCAGGGACAGACTCTATCCGAATGGCCCGATTTCCTATGCGCGTAACTGCAGTTATTCCCGCCAGGTATGCTTCCACCCGATTCGAGGGAAAAGCCCTTGTCGACATCATGGGGAAACCCATGGTGCAGCATGTCTATGAACGCACCTGCCGGGCAGCACTTGTTTCCGAAGTGATCGTGGCAACTGATGATCCGCGGATCGTGGCCGCGGTCAAGGCCTTTGGCGGACGGGTCGAGATGACTTCTCTGGCCCATGAAACCGGAACGGACCGGCTTGCCGAGGTCGCCGGGAGAATCGATGCGGAGCTGATCGTCAACGTGCAGGGGGATGAGCCGCTTATCGAGCCGGCAATGATAGACGAGGCAATCCAGCCTCTGGTTGACGACGAATCCATTGTCATGGGTACGCTGAAATCCCGCGTCAAGAATCTGCATGATTTTCTCAGCCCGAATGTGGTGAAGGTCATTACCGATTGCAACGGATTTGCCCTCTATTTTTCCCGTTCGCCGCTGCCGTTTTACCGGGACAAGTGGGATGATCTCAAGGATGAGGCTTTTGCATCCGGCAGGCTTCTCTGCCACAAACATGTCGGTATGTATGTGTACCGGCGTGACTTCCTGATACGCTACGCGCGCATGCCCCAGACTCACCTGGAGCGTGCCGAGAAGCTCGAACAACTTCGTGTTCTGGAAAACGGCTTCCGCATCAAGGTGGTCGAGACGGAACATGAATCAATAGGGGTGGATACTCCTCCGGACCTGGAAAAGGTTCTTGAAAAACTGAGAAAGTCCCAGTAATCTGGGACTTTCTTCATTAAAGGGATGTTTTCATGAAGACTAAATTTATTTTTGTGACCGGCGGGGTTGTTTCATCAATTGGCAAGGGTCTTGCCGCGGCTTCTCTTGGCTCGTTGCTGGAGGCACGAGGGTTGCGCGTCACCAATCAGAAGCTCGATCCGTACATCAATGTCGACCCCGGCACCATGTCGCCGTTCCAGCACGGGGAGGTATTCGTTACCGATGATGGTGCGGAAACCGACCTGGACCTTGGTCACTATGAGCGCTATACCTCGTCCAAACTTTCCAAAAAAAGCAATTTCACAACCGGCCAAGTCTATTTTTCGGTAATCGAGAAGGAACGGCGTGGCGACTATCTCGGCGGAACAGTGCAGGTCATTCCGCACATCACCGACGAAATCAAGTCGAAGATCCTGGAGAATGCCAAGGGCGCCGACGTTGCCATTGTCGAGATCGGCGGCACCGTGGGTGATATCGAGTCCTTGCCGTTCCTGGAAGCAATCCGCCAGTTCAAATTTGATCGCGGACAGGGAAACGTTCTGTACATGCATGTTACCCTGGTTCCCCATATCAAGACCGCCGGTGAGTTGAAAACCAAGCCGACCCAGCACTCCGTCAAGGAACTGCGGGAGATCGGCATCCAGCCGGATATCCTCCTCTGCCGTTGTGAAAAGGATCTGCCCGACGAGATGAAGGCGAAGATTGCTCTCTTCTGTAACGTGCATGAGAAAGATGTCATTACCTGCGTCGATTCGGAGCATATCTACGAGGTGCCGCTGGCTCTCCATAAAGAAGGCCTGGACGACCGGATCGTGGAAAAGCTCAATATCTGGACCAAGGCGCCTGATCTCACCCACTGGCAGGAAGTTGTCCACTCCCTGAAACATCCCTCCAGCGGCATGGCCAGGATTGCCATTGTCGGCAAATACGTCAACCTCACCGAATCGTACAAGTCCTTGTCCGAAGCCTTGACCCACGGTGGTATTGCCAATGACTGCCGGGTCCACGTTCGTTACCTGGATTCCGAAAAGATCGAACAGGAGGGGGTTGGTTCCCATTTTGACGATGTGGATGGAATCCTCGTCCCGGGCGGTTTCGGCGAGCGGGGTACCGAAGGGAAGGTCCTCGCCATCGAATATGCCCGCACCCACAAGATCCCGTTCTTCGGCATCTGTCTCGGTATGCAGATGGCGGTGGTGGAATATGCCCGGAACGTTTGCGGGCTTACCGATGCCTGCTCCAGCGAATTCAAGCCTGAGTGCGAACATCCGGTTATTC
>JAJZQA010000240.1 GCA_021810985.1 Deltaproteobacteria bacterium | reverse complement strand
TGATCTCATTGAGTACTTTCAGCCTTTTTTTAAAACCAAAATACGCTGTGCGTCCGACTTTGATAATGGTTTGAAGGAAGTTTTCGAAAATCGCCCATCCGTCGTATTTATTCAAAGCACTATTGGAACCGTTTCAGGTGAAACGGTATCAAGACATATAAAGTCTCTTCTTGGGGCTGCGTCACCCCGTATTATCTTTATGGGTGACTTCGATAGTAGCAGCAAAAAAGGCATGAGTTGGTGCGATGACTGGATTAGTGTCAGTGATTCGGATCAACAGATGCAAAAGGATTTTGCCGAACTGATTTCTCGTAGTTTTCCGGAAGACTGGCGTGAGATTAGCCAGGAGATGGAAAAAGCCGCGATCAGTTCTGTCGCGGCACCACAAGAGTTCACCTGTCCGGGAGAAGAACTCCCTGCTGAAGATATTTCCCGTAAAGAAATGCTTGCCGAGGATGGGTTGGTTATAAGCGGTACGTCTCCTGAAAATTTTCATGCTGGCGAAATTGCGGCTGCTCCGGATGCCGTTCTGCCGGGTGAACCCTTCAAGTCAGAAGTATTTTCCACCTATCAAAAATCCATTGATGAGCCTTTGTTGGAGAGCATTGCTTGCAAGCCGAGGCGTCAGGTTGCCGGAAAGATATTGGCTGGTCTTTTACTTCTGGTAGTGGCTGGTAGCGGTATCCACTTCTGGTTGGCACGCGAAAACGGCAAGACCGTTCCGGGCGTGCTGCATCCTGCTGCTTCGAGCTCGGAAAGTGCCGGCCAGACGGCAAGTTCGCCTGAAAAAAAACAGAAGCGCATCAAAGGACTTCCAGCTTTTGTCAACAGCGAATGGCGAGATGCTCAATATACATCGCAACATCCCGGTTGGGAGCGTTACGTTTCGCCAGAGGCGGAATTCAGGATTTACCGGAAAAACGGCACGGTCAAGGCCCTCCAGGGGATTACTCGTGGTCGAAGCGGGTTTAACGCTGCATATCTGACCAAAATCTTGAACCAGACAGGAATTGAAGGTCCTCTCCCGAGTGGTGAGGAATCTTCTGAAAACGGTTTTCTGATCAAAACTTTCCTGTTGCCGGGAGTAGCTGAACTTGTAACCTACCAAGTGCAAGGTGACACTCAAATAAAAGCTTTTGTGCTGGAATTTGTCTGAATAACATATCTATTGAAGCAATGTGACTCTATCTGACGCTTTTTTTGGTTTTTCTTTCAGGGTGGTGCGAGTATTGCGGTGCTTTTACGGGGGAGGTTGAGTGAAACGGTACACGTGGAGACTGTTTCTTGTATTTTGTTTATGTGGTATCTTGGTGCTCCTGGGAAGTCGCGGCTCTTTTGCGCTGGATCCCATGTTTGAACTCGATACCAAGGCTCTTGGCGGCAAAAGGCCCGCTGATCCAAAGGCCGGCGAACCGGTGTCCAAGGTGCCGGCTGATGGCATTTCCCGTCGCAAACCTCAAACTGACCGGAGTGCTCCACGAGGACCGAAAAGAAAGCCCGGAGTCCGTGGTAAAATGTCGCGTAAGCCGTCCAGCCACGATAAAGCCTTTCGTAGCATATCTACAGGGCAGCGAACAAAAGTCCGGAGAATTTCTCGAACCATCTCAGGGGCAACCATGCAACCTGGTATGAAAAGGGCGAAATCTTCGAAGTCGCTAACGTCTGCCGCGGTTTCACAATCCTTTCGTATGCCGGCTGTGAAGGGACAGGGTATCCAGTGGACGAGGGATCTTTGGGAACGCATCCTCAAGCAAGGCCGGCAGGAACCTGCTCCCTTGGTGGTTCAGGAACGGAATTTTTCGCTTTCCCTTGATCCCGAACGCTATCCAGTACTTCCGGCCGCGGATGGTGGCAAGATAGTGATTGATGAAGCACGGACACTGTCACCCTTGGTGAAAACAATTCTGCGAGAAAAAGATCCCGGAATCAGAATTGTGACGGGAAACCCTGATGACCGGAAGAGTTTTTTCTCCACCTTGCTCGCAGCCGCAAAATTTTATTCGGTTGAAGAGAATTTTTCCGTGGATTTCGGCTCTGATCCGAAACTGACGGTGAAATCTGATTATAAAATCGAAAGAACCTCTGAAAGCTTGCTGAAAAACGATATCGTACTGGTAAATCTGGACGGAAACCGGAATGGGCTGCCTCCGCCGTTGCTGGCGTTCCTTGATAAAGAGGGTTTCCAGGTGGTTGAGTCATCTCCGGCGTTTTCCGAGGAACCGGATGGCAATAAAGTGTTGTATAGTATTGAGGGCAGCAGCCAGGAAACGATTGTAGACGATCTGTATTCGGCGCTTTCCGTCCACTGCGAAAAGAACAGAGACCTGCTGCTGGATGACGGTGCTCTGAGCGGAGTGACGCTGTCGGTTCGAGCTGACCGTTATTCCGAGCGTAACAATCAAAAAGTGGTCGTTTCATTCTCCGACGCAAACCCTGTCCAGTATACCTTGTTGAGGTTGCTTGTTCTCAAGGGTTATCGGGTCGTCATGCTCAATCCGGAAGACGACTTCAAGGAGATTTCAGAGAAATTGCTACCTTCCATGGGGGTATCCGCGGCATACGGAATGCATCCACTCTGGAAACAGGACGGGACTTCCTTCAACGTGCACCTTTCCGGGTTTGTGGTTTCGGAGGGCGGCCGGAGTGGTCCGCGCAAAATCCTGACAAATGTTCCCATCGATCCACTTGTGGGTGAACTTGCCCGGTACAAGGGGTTCGATATCATTGTGAAGTGATAGCGAGGGGCACTGGGGCAGTAGGGATACTTGAATGGCAACAAAGAAACTTGGTGAAATACTTCTCGAAAGTAACCTGATAACCGAACCGCAGCTTTCCGAGGCTCTTGAGTTGCAAAAGTCGTTTCCCGGCGAGACCATTGGCAGGCTTCTCTGTCGACTCGGTTTTCTCAAGGAAGCTGACCTCAACTATATCCTTGAGCAGACGGGGAAACGAAAGAAGCTCGTGGATATCCTGCTTGCGGATGGGCTTCTGAGCGAGGGCCAACTTGAACAGGCCCGTGTTTCGAGTAAGAAGGATACTATTCCGCTGGCGAAATCTCTCGTCAAGCTCGGTTTTTTAACGGAAGAGCAACTGGCTCGGACCGTTTCCGTTCAATATGATCTGCCGTTTGTTTCCTTAGGCACCATGCAGGTTGACCAGGGTTTTGCACGCTTCCTTAACGCCAGCTATGCCCAGAAACAGCAAATTGTGCCGATTTCCAAAATCGGCAGCACCCTTACCCTGGCCATGGCCCATCCCATCAAGCTCTCTGAGTTGAAAGAGCTTGAATCCGCAACGCGACTGAAGATCATCCCGGTAATTGCCACGGAAACTGAGATTAGCGCGGTTCAGCAGCGGCTCTACAAGTTTCAGCAAGCCCCTTCCCAATCCATTGAAGATGAAATGAGCCTCGATATCCCCGACAGTATATCGGATATTCTTACCAAGACCGATATGTACGATGAGCCGGATATTGAAGACGAAGTCAAAAAGGTAACGGAACGGGACAGCGTAATCGTAAAGCTGGTCAATAAAATTATTTATGATGCCTATCAGAACAGGGCGTCTGACATCCACATCGAGCCATATCCCGGAAAAAATGACATTATTGTCAGAGTGCGAATCGACGGGCGCTGTAAAATTTACCAGCGGATTCCCTATAAGTATAAATACGCCATACCTTCGCGCATCAAAATTATGTCGGATCTGGATATCGCCGAAAGGCGAAAACCGCAGGACGGCAAGATAAATTTCAAAAAGTTCGGACCCATTAACGTTGAATTGAGAATTGCAACCATGCCCACGGTCGGGCAGCTTGAGGATGTCGTTATCAGGATTCTCCACACCGGTGATCCCATTGCCTATGATGACCTGGGCCTGACCGAACGGAACAGGCAGGTCTTCGAGAGAGCAATCACCAAACCGTACGGCCTTATTCTTGTTGTCGGTCCTACCGGATCGGGGAAGACAACTACCCTGCATTCGGCGATTGCCAGGATCAATAAACCGGAAACGAAGATCTGGACCGCCGAAGATCCGGTTGAAATAACCCAGAAAGGATTACGGCAGGTCCAGGTAAACCCCCGTATCGGCCTTACCTTTGCGGCTGCTCTGCGCTCTTTTCTGCGTCTCGACCCCGATATCATCATGGTCGGCGAAATGCGTGATGAGGAAACCGCCTCTATCGCCATAGAAGCATCCCTGACCGGCCACCTGGTTTTATCAACCCTGCACACCAATACCGCTCCTGAGACGCTGACCCGCCTGCTGGACATGGGGATAGACCCCTTCGCCTTTTCGGACTCCTTGCTTTGCGTGCTGGCGCAGAGGCTGGCGCGGAGACTCTGCAGGAAATGCATGCGAGTGTATTGTCCGGAGGACGCTGAACTTGCTGAAATTATCGCCGAGTACGGAGTTGAACAGTTTCGCGCTAGTGGCCTGGTGCCTGCTGAACTGACTCTCGCCGAGCCGGTGGGGTGTGAGGACTGCGGCAACACCGGCTAT
>JAJZQA010000239.1 GCA_021810985.1 Deltaproteobacteria bacterium | reverse complement strand
GTTCCTTGAATAGGCAACTTTTGTCTTTTTCCACTTATCCATTAAGTTACTTATATAACTAACTTATTCCTGTTATTGGGAACCAGCCTTCACGCCCTAAAAGTGCCTCAGTCCTTCAATATTCTCTCTTCCAAATCCTCATCTCCCCGGATGGCCCCAAAAGGCACCCGCCAGAGCTTTTCTTCCGGATCCCATCTGCCACCGGCTTTCTTCAACATATCCCGAAGGTCCGTTTCGCTATACGCCACAATGACGGAAACAATATCCTCGTCACGATAGCGCAGGCTTTGACGGTACGATTTTTCCTCCACGACAAGCTCGACGGTTTTCAGGCGGATACCTCGTTTTGCATCATGCCGGTAGCGCACGCACAGCAATGCCTTGCCATACTTCTCAACAAGCCGCTTGGTCCCTTTCTGGCCAGGTTTCAAGCTTGTGTGGGTTTTCATATCTTTGAACAAGGTCATGCTTTCCTCTCATAAGAAAAGCCGCCTTCATCAGCACCAGGCTGACAAAGACGGCTTTCTCTCTATTTCTTCGACTCCAGCGGCGCACATCAAGGCATCCCTCCGGAAGATTTTCGCTATCCACTATGAGTCTGATTTTATTACCTGATTGTAATGGCAAGGTCAATAATTCTAATGAAATGCCTTCTGCCGCCGCTTCCCGAGTCGGATAGCCGGAACCAGCATCGGCACCCGCCGTTGATACTCGCGGTACGCGTCGCCGAATTGAGCGACCAGGTCGCGCTCCTCCCACCAAGCACCGACGATGATCCAACCGGTCCAGAGGAGATTGAAGAGGAGTCGATCACTCGTCAGGTCCGGAAAGGACCAGATCATCACGATACTGAGCAGATAGAGCGGATGGCGCACCAGGCGGTACGGCCCGGTGATCGTCAGGGAGACCTGCTCCGGCTGTACTCCGGTGCGGCCCAGGAGCGACACGATGCCAAGGGGATCGAAGTATTTCAGCGACATGCCGCACCAGAGAAAGCCCGCGACTGTGAGACAGAAGATCAGGCGAAACAACCAGCGCAGGATCCCTGGCGAAGCAGTGGCAAGCAGTGCGCCCTCCTGCCACAGGAGCACCACGGCAAGCAGCACCACTCCGGATGCGATCGCATAGACTGCCGCGAAGTAGCGATCCGGGATGAACCGGGCAAGCCAAGCGCGGAATTTCCGGCGGACCATGCCGCTGTGCTGGAGGAAGAAGAGCAGGGAAAGCCCGGCATCGAACAGCAATGCCCAGCCCGGTCCCAGTCCGAAATTCACCAGGTTGAGGGAGCCGAAGAACAGAAAGTGGGCGAAGAGAATCAGCGAACCGCCGCCGAGGAGGCAGGCAGCCGCGGCGGTCAGGTACTGCAGCATCATTGTCATCGTTCCCTCCCCTTTCGCCGTCACCCTTCAGAAACGGTCTTTTCGCCCTGGCCAAGATTTCGCAGAAACAGCCAGGCCAGCGGCGGCAGAATGATCAGGAACGCGTAGAGCAGGTAGTGAAAGGCCTGCTGCACGCCCATTTTATCGGCCAGCAGCCCCACCAGCGGCCCGGTGACGATGAAGGTGACGCGGAAAGCGAGGGACTGCAGGGAGAGGATGCTGGCCCGGTTCGCCGAGGGGGTTTCCACTTGGGTGTGATTGAGGAACATCGGTCCGCGCATGCCGCGCATGCTGGTCAGCAGGTAGTAGAAGAGGAAGCCGCCGACCCCGCCGACCAGGCCGAGACCGAAATAGCCGGCCAGGATCATGCCGATGAACAGCAGGATCATGTTCCGGTCGCCCAGCTGGGAGTGCACCCGGTGGCTGGACAGGGCAAAGACCGCCACCGTCAGATTCGCGCCGGTCCAGACCGGGCCGAACCAGCCGAGCGGCACGCCGTGCTGCTGCATGTAGGGCTGGATCAGCCAGACCGGGTAGAACGAGGCAATGCCGAGGAAGGTGTTGAGGAGGATCGTCGCCCGCAGCTTACGGTTTTCCAGAAAGACGTAGCGGGTGATCCGCAGGGCCTCGGCCAGGTGGGAGTGAATCTTGATGGCGGTATCCCGCGGCGGCTCCTTTATGGTCCGGACCACGGAAAAGGCCAGCAGCCAGATCACCACCTGGAGGATAAAAGGCAGCAGCGGCGCGGAGGCATACATCAGACCCGCAAACAGGGCACCGATGGCTTCGCCGCTCTGGGAAAAACCGTTCATGCGCCCTTCGTAGCGGGCGTAGAGCCCTTCCGCCTTTTCCTCGCGCAGTGTCTCGAAGAGCAGTGCGCTGTCGGAACCGCTGATGAAGGAGAGGGAGATGCCGAGCAGAATCTCGGCGAACAGGACATCGTTGAAAGTGGTGGCCAGGGTGTAGAAACCCCAGCCCGCCGTGCCGAGCACGCTGGCAATGGTCAGGGCGGTACGGTAGCCGAGGCGGTCGCTGATGTAGCCGGAGGGATATTCCAGGAGTACGCTGGCAGCGGAAAAGATACTCTGCAGCAGCAGGATCTGGGTCAGGCTCAGACCGATCTGGTCCTTCCAGAAGAGGGTGATGATCGCCATCGGGAACAGCGTCCGCTGCAGGAAGGCGAAGGCGTAGAGCTTGCGGATATTGGCGTGGAAATTCGTCATTCCACCTCGTCCACGTCCCGCCCGGAAAGGACGGAAAGGGGCTCCTCTTTGGTCACGTCATAGCCGGGCCGGGCGTGCTGGTCCTTTTCCTTGATCAGCAGCCAGTTTTTGTCCTTTCCGCCCCAGCGGGTCCGGATCAGGGCAAAACCGCCCTGGAGCTTTTCGCCGTGGAGCCGGATCTTGGCAGCGCCCCGTTCGAGCATCTCCGCGAAGGTCTCCCCCTCCCCGAACGGTTCGAAGGTGCCGCGATCCCAGACGATGACTTTTCCGCCGCCGTACTCCCCTTCCGGGATGCTCCCTTCGAAGTCGCCGTACTCCAGGGGGTGGTCCTCCACGGCAACCGCCAGGTGTTTCTCCGCCGGATCGAGGCTCGGCCCTTTCGGCACCGCCCAGCTTTTCAGGACCCCGTCATCTTCCAGGCGCAGGTCGTAGTGGAGAGTCCGGGCGTGGTGCTTCTGGATTATGAAGCGGCGTGCCGCTGCCGCGGCTGTTCCGGAGGGATCGGCAGCACCGGCCGGTTCCGGGGTGCGGGTGAAGTCGCGTTTTTCATGGTACTTGTCGAGGGTCATGGTGTTTTCCGTAGGGGCGATCCTCGTGATCGCCCAATCAGGTCGAAGAACCGGGCGATCACGAGGATCGCCCCTACCGGCAAGAATCAACCGCCCAGCCCAACCAGCTTCCGCGCCGTTGTCACCACATTTTCCACTGTAAATCCAAGTTGTTTGAAAATCTCCCCGGCCGGGGCGCTGGCGCCGAAGCGGTCCATGGCGATGATCGCGCCGCGGTCGCCAACCCATTCCCGCCAGCCGAAGGACGAACCGGCCTCCACGGACAGCCTGGTGGTGACGGTCGGGGGCAGCACGGCGTCCCGGTACTCCCGGGGTTGCTCGCGGAACAGTTCCCAGCTCGGCATGCTCACCACGCGCGCGGCGATGTTCGCCATGGCCAGCGCATTTTGCGCCGATCGTATCAGGTGCACCTCGGAGCCGCTGGCCAGGAGAATGATATCGAGTCTCGGCCCCTTTTCCCGCGAGAGGATGTAGCCTCCTTTACAAACGCTCTGGTCCGGAGCAACGCTGTTCCGGTCCAGGATCGGCAGGTTCTGGCGGGTCAGCACCAGCATGGTCGGGCCGTTTCTGCGCTCCATGGCGGCGCGCCAGGCATCGGTGGTTTCATTGGCATCGGCCGGCCGGATGATGCAGAGGTTCGGCATGGCCCGCAACGAGGCCAGGTGCTCGACCGGCTGATGAGTGGGGCCGTCTTCGCCGACGCCGATGGAGTCGTGGGTCATGACATAGATCACCGGCAGCCCCATCAGGGCAGCAAGGCGGATCGCCGGGCGGGCGTAATCGGTGAAGACGAAAAAGGTCGCGCCGAACGGCCGGACGCCGCCATGGAGGGCCATGCCCGAGGCGCAGGCGCACATGGCGTGCTCGCGAATCCCCCAGGCAATGTTCCGCTCGCCGTAGCTGCCCTTGGCCAGGTAGCCGCTGCCGGCGATCAGGGTCTTGGTGGAGGGTGAGAGGTCGGCGCTGCCACCCACCAGCCAGGGAACCTTGGCCGCCACGGCATTGAGCACCGTGCCCGAGGCGGCACGGGTGGCAAGCGCGCCCTTTTCCGGTGAAAACACCGGCAGGTCATCATCCCAGCCTGCGGGCAACTCCCCGGCCAGGGCGGCAAGGAACGCCTCGGCCAGCTCGGGATATTTCTTCCGATAGGTCTCGAAACAACAGTTCCAGCCGGCCTCCAGCACCTTGCCCCGCTCCACCGCTTCGCCCAGGTGGGTACGGACCTCTTCAGGCACAAGGAATTTCTCCTCCTCGGGCCAGCCGTAGAACTGTTTCGCCAGACGGATTTCATCCTCGCCGAGCGGTTCGCCGTGGGCCGCGGGGGTGTCCTGACGGTTGGG
>JAJZQA010000238.1 GCA_021810985.1 Deltaproteobacteria bacterium | reverse complement strand
CTTTCGCGGGTTTCCCTGGCTTTTTGGTGAACTTTTGTCTGTCTAGCCGGTATCACCAGCAAAGATTCCTGAACAACGAATGAGCAATGTTACCTCCTTTCCGTGGCCCGGGATGGCAAGGTGGTTCCGGAGCGGATTGAACAGGCCGTGCCAGACGCCATGATTCTCGACCTGACTTGTAATCGCCTTGACGGCGGGAGCCATGGCAGACGACCGGGGGATATGCTCACCCGCGGCTTCGACGGCTACCTTTCAAAGCCATTTGGCGCAGATCTGTTTCACCAGTCCATCCAGGAGGAATTCGATGGGAAATAGCAGCTTGAAGCTGTTGGCCATAGACGGTAATCGTGACAACCTTATGTCGCTGAAAGCCTTGGTAGCGGGTATTCTTCCCCATTCCAAGGTGCTGACCGCCTTGAATGGACCCGAGGGGATAGAACTGGCGAGCGCAGAAGACCCGGATGTCATCCTGCTTGATATCGTCATTTCGGAAATGGATGTTTTCGAGCTGTGCCGGCGACTGAAGGGGGATGAAAAACTCCGGCACATCCCGGTAGTTTTCCTCACCGCCCTGAAAACGGACCGGAAAAGACGGATCATGGCCCTGGAGGCGGGCGCGGAGGGTTTTCTGGCAATACCCTTCGACGAGACCGAGTTCACCGCCCAGATCCGCGCCATGGCCAAGGTCAAAGAGGCGAATGTGCTGAAGCGGCAGAAGCAGGTATCGCTGGCCGCCCTGGTGGTAGAACGCACCAGCGAGTTGGAGCAGGAACTGGCCAGACGGCGTGGTGTGGAAGCTGAGTTACGGGAGGCGAACAAGCGCTTGCAGTTGAGCCAGAACGCCGCGCTGAACCTTCTGGGTGAATTGAAAGAGGAGATCGATGCACGAAAAAAAGGCGAGGAGGCCTTGCGTGAGAGTGAGAGCAGGATGCGGAGCATTTTTCGTGTTGCTCCCACCGGGATCGGTGTTGTCTGCGACAGGGTGCTGGTTGATGTGAATTCCCGGGTTTGCGAAATGACCGGTTATGCACGAGAGGAGCTGGTCGGTAAGTGCGCTGCGCTGCTCTATGCCACTCCGGAAGAGTTCACTCAGGCAGGTAGCGAGAAGTATCGCCAGATTTCGGAGAAAGGAACCGGTAGCGTAGAAACAATCTGGAAGCAGAAGGATGGTACTCTCATCAATATCATCCTCTCCTCAACGCCGATCGACTGCAGTGATCATGCGAAAGGGGTTATTTTTACCGCCCTTGATATCACCGCGCGCAAACGGGCGGAAGCGGAGCGGGAGAAACTGCAGGCCCAACTCATCCAGTCCCAGAAGATGGAGGTTGTCGGACAGTTGGCGGGTGGGGTGGCGCACGATTTCAATAACATCCTGACCGCCATTATCGGCTTTGGTCATCTGCTGATGATGAAAAGCGCGGAAGACGACCCGCGCCGGCACTATGCGGAAGAGATAATTTCCTCCTGCGAAAAAGCAGCTTCCATTATACGTCGTCTGCTGGCTTTCTGCCGCCAGGATATTTCCGAAAAGAATCGCCTGGATTTGAACAAGCTTGTCGCGACCTCAAAAAAGATGTTGTCCCGCCTGATCGGCGAAGACCTGGAGTTCCGGTTCACACCGTGCGCGGAAGAACTGCCGGTGGTTGCCGACCCGGTTCAGATCGAGCAGGTGCTGATGAACCTGGCTACCAACGCGCGAGATGCGATGCCGGGGGGCGGTGCTTTTTCCATTTCAACCTCTCTTCTGCGGATGGAGGAAGAGTTTGTCGCCATGCACGGCTTCGGCCGCCCGGGTAATTATGCGGTCATTACGGTATCGGACACCGGAACAGGTATGAATCCTGATACGCGACAGCGGATCTTCGAGCCGTTTTTCACCACCAAGGAAGTGGGTCGTGGCACCGGTCTGGGCCTATCCGTCGTTTATGGAATCCTGCAGCGGCACGATGGTTATGTGAGGGTATACAGCGACATGGGAACGGGCACCACATTTCATGTGTACCTGCCGCTGGCGCGTTGTTGGGAAAAATCCTTGGAGTCAGCCCCGAGCATGAGTTCGGAAGGAGGATTGGAAACAATCCTGGTGGCCGAGGACAATCGCGAGTTGCTCGATGTCATTCAGCTCACCCTAAATGCCTGGGGTTACACGGTAATCGCCACGCAAAATGGTGAGGAGGCGATAGCGAAATTTTGCGAATCGCCGAAAAGCATTGATCTCCTCCTGCTTGACATCATTATGCCGAAAAAGAGCGGTATTGATGTGCTTGATGCAACAAGGAGCCTGCGGCCCGATGTTAAAGTCATATTTATGAGCGGCTATTCGGCTGACTTCATCAAGGAGCGCGGTTTGATGAAGAGTCAGTACGCCTATGTATCAAAACCGGTTTCTCCGAGTGCCCTGCTCCGTTCCATTCGTGAAGTGCTTGACCAAAATTCCGAGGATAGCTCGCCGTCTCCGGACGTATGGTAATCTTTGCGCTTATCCGCGCAGAATTTTCATGATCTCTTTCATGAAAACCGGGATGTCTGACGGTTGCCGCGAAGTGACGAGATTTCCGTCAACGATGAGTTCCCGGTCCTCGTACTCAGCTCCGGCCCCTTTCATTTCAGCCGCCACCGCTTTGTAGCAGGTCGCCCGCCTACCGTGCAGCAGTCCTGCACTGATGAGAATCTGCGGGCCGTGACAAATGGCGGCAACAGGTTTGTTCCCGGCAAAGAAGTGTCGAACGATCTCCAACGCGGACCGCTCTTTTCGCAGTTCCGCGGGAGCTTTCCCGCCGGGGAGCAGGAGTAGATCGTAGTCGTCGGCATTCACTTCATCAAATGTTTTGTCAACTGCCACCTCATAACCGTGCTTTCCGGTTATCTTGCCTGTTTTCAGGGAAACGACATCCACCTGAATACTCTCCTCCTTGAATCGATAATAGGGAACCAGGAGTTCCGAGTCCTCGAAATTGTCGGCAGTCATTATCAAGACTTTCATTATTTCTCTCCTTATCACTGAACAGAGTTCTTGCCTGTAAATTGGTTAACGAACATCAAGGTGTTTCTTCGGCAGTTAAACATCAAACCCTGATGTGAAAGCATGGCGCGCAGTGCCCGGATTGAGCGAGGCACGCCACGCCCCTGTCTACCAGTGATATGTTTTATTGACCCCTTAATAACTTTACCAAAATACGGGTGTATACGTAAAGAGTGCCATCTTGCCGGGTAACCTCACTGGAGTGTGCTTTGCCAGTTGCAGGGTCAAGCAGGGAAAGTATTGTGGCTTCGCCGGGGAAATGATGGTGCGTTTGAGGCGAATTGGCGGTAGCAGGGATAGGGCGGAACAGAGGGTTTTGGATCGATTCTGCGGCTGATGGATTTGCTGATTCAGGCCTGACAGAGTTCGAGACTGAAAATAGCGCCTTCTTTTTCGTTTCGTACCGTAAGGCGGCCCGACATGTTCTGTTCGATGATGGTCCTGGACATATAGAGGCCGATCCCGGTACCTTCTTTCCTGGTGGTGAAATAGGGTTCGAAAACGCGGTGGATGATGTCCGCCGGTATCCCGCCGGCATTGTCTTTGATCGTAACCAACGAGGACGTTCCGTCATTGGATATTTCGATCCAGATTGTCGGATTCGACACTTTTCTCTCCACTAAAGCATCCCGGGAGTTGTTCAGCAGATTTAGGACTACCTGGGCAAATTCATTCGGGAAGCCAAGCGCAAGAACTTCCTCTTCCGCGGATACGATCACCGAAATGCCCTTTTCGCGAAGATTGCCTTCCACCAGCGCGAGCAACTGTCGTACTTTTTCTCTGAGACTGAAGGGAACTCTCTCCTTATTCAGCCGGTAGAGTTCTCTGAAGTCGTTGATGGTCTGTGCCATGTGTTGTGTCAGGTCATGGATGCTGGATATGGACTCCTTCAGGTGTTCTTTGTTCAAGCTTCCTGCATTTTCCTGCATGGCCAGTTCCTGAGCGATGATGGCTATGGCGTTCAGCGGCTGTCGCCATTGGTGAGCTATGTTGCCGGTCATTTCACCCAAGGCAGCCTGACGGTCTTTCTGTACCAGCAAGACGTCCTTTTCCCGGTTCCTGTTTACCTCTTCCCGCACCCGCTCCTCTAGAGTAATGTTGATTTCCTTGAGACTTCTGAAAAGAAGATCGTACGGCCGGGTAAGGCTAATCACTACTACACCCCGGTAGAGACAGTAAAATCCGGCAACTTTGAGGATGTGTCCGATCTGGTTGGTCCAGTCGAATACGCCAACATAGCTGGTAAACGCCAATTCCGAAACCATGAAAAAGCCGAAGGATCCCGCTAGATAATGTGCGACAAGGGAATCGAAAGATTTCCACCTCCGGCGCAGGAGGAAAAGCGCGGCTGCAAAAAGCAAGATGATAATATATTCACTGTAAATCTTGAAGCGGGTCAGGCCGAAGCCTTCCACGTAACAGTCCGGGAATATTTTCCAAACGAAAATAGTGCTGACAAGGAGAGTTGTAACGGATAAAAATGTTGCA
>JAJZQA010000237.1 GCA_021810985.1 Deltaproteobacteria bacterium | reverse complement strand
AGCGACTCTTGAGATCGTAGCACAGGTATACGAATCGGTTGTAACGGCCGGGGTGCATCGGGCTCCATCAATCAAAGTTGCCGAGGCGGCCAAAGTTATCGAAAATACCCAGCGCGATCTGAATATTGCTCTGATGAATGAGCTGGCGCTGATCTTCGACAAGCTCGGCATTGATACCAACGATGTTCTTGAGGCGGCCGGAACCAAATGGAACTTTCTCCATTTCAAGCCCGGCCTGGTGGGGGGGCACTGCATCGGCGTCGATCCCTACTATCTGACCCACAGAGCTGAAAAAATCGGCTATATTCCGCAGGTTATTCTGGCGGGTCGCAGAATAAACGACGGTATGGGCAAGTTTATTGCCCAGCGCACGGTAAAAGAGATGATCCATGCCGGGCATAACGTACTGGGGGCTACCGTCACCGTGCTGGGGTTGACTTTCAAAGAGGATTGCCCGGACCTGCGCAATTCCAAGGTAATTGATATCATCCGCGAACTGCAGGATTACGGGATCAATGTGCAGGTTTGCGACCCGCTGGCTGATCCTGCTGAGGCGCTGCATGAGTACGGAGTTGCGCTGGTACCGTTTGATGAACTCAAAACGGCTGAAGCGCTGGTTGTTGCCGTAGCGCATGACGAGTACCGCCGGCTTACCGTTAAACAATTACAGAATATGATGAACGGAGCTCCGCTTGTTGCAGATGTAAAGGGGGTTTTTGAGCGGGATCAGTTGAATAGTCAGAATATTCGCTACTGGAGGCTGTAAACATGAAAAACTTTGCAATTATCGGCGTGGGCGGCTATATTGCGCCGCGTCATCTCAAGGCGATAAAGGAGACCGGAAACCGTCTGGCTGCTGCTCTGGATGTCAATGATTCGGTTGGTATTCTGGACCGGTTTTTTCCCGATGTGCCATTCTTTACCGAATTTGAGCGCTTTGATCGCTATGTTGAAAAGCTTCGTAGGCAAGGTGGCGAAAACAAGATCGATTATGTAACAGTTTGTTCACCCAATTATCTGCATGATGCCCACATACGTTTTGCGCTGCGTATTGGAGCTCATGCTATCTGCGAAAAACCTCTGGTGTTAAATCCCTGGAACCTGGATGCGCTGCAGGAAATGGAAATGGAGACGGGGAAAAAAGTCAATACGATCCTGCAACTGCGGGTTCATCCTTCGCTCGTTGCCTTGCGTGAATCACTCCACCCCATGATTAACGATCCACAATCCACAAAACACGAAGTAACACTTACCTACATAACTTCCCGTGGCCCCTGGTATCTGAATTCCTGGAAGGGCAACCTCGATAAAGCCGGCGGCGTTGCCACCAACATCGGTATCCATTTTTTTGATCTGCTGATCTGGCTGTTCGGTTCAGTCCGGAATAATGACGTCCATTATGCGGATGCCTTGAAAACCGGCGGCTGCATCGAGCTGGAACATGCAAAAGTAAAATGGTTTCTTTCCATTGACCGCAATGATCTGCCGGAGTCCGCCACTGAATGCGGCTTGACAACCTTCCGCTCCATAACGGTTGATGGAAAGGAGATCGAGTTCTCAGAAGGATTCACGGATCTGCACACGGTGGTTTATCAACGTACCTTGGAAGGCAACGGATTCGGCCTGGATGATGCCCGCCCGGCGATAGCCCTTGCCCATGACATACGGGATGCCAAGCAGAGTGGGATCTGTTCGGCGTCTCATCCGTTCCTGCAACATGTTGCGGAGGTCACAAATGCCTGATTATTATGTTCATGAATCATCGTATATTGACGAAGGAGCTACCATCGGAGCAGGCACTAAAATCTGGCACTTTTCGCATGTCATGAGCGGAGCAGCTATCGGAGAGCGCTGCAGCTTCGGCCAGAACTGCGTAGTTTCGCCGGGAGTTGTTATTGGAACAAACGTCAAGGTACAGAATAACGTCTCCATCTACGAAGGCACCATTATCGAGGATGATGTATTTCTGGGCCCCTCCTGCGTGTTGACCAATGTCACCAATCCCCGCTCTCAGGTGCTGCGCAAGGCGCTCTACGAGACAACCCTGCTTAAGCGTGGTTGCTCAATTGGCGCTAACGCGACCGTTGTCTGCGGTATCACCATCGGGCGCTACGCCTTTGTGGCTGCGGGTGCTGTTGTCGCCAGGGATGTTCCCGATTACGCCCTTATGGTCGGTGTGCCGGCCAGGCAGAAGGGGTGGATGAGCCGACACGGGCATTTGTTGAAGACCTCGGATGCTGAAGGTGTTATGGTATGTCCTGAAAGTGGCCTGCGATATAAGGAAGAAGCCGGGTGTCTGCGCTGCCTCGATCTGGATGAAGAAACGCCCTTGCCGCCGGAGATGGCTATCGGCAAAGAATTTTACGACACCATCAAGGCTAAAAGCGGAGAGTAAATTTTTCATCCACTTTATCCCCTTCATCCCTGTAAGATGTTTCTCATGGATCCAGCAGTGAAAGGAGTCATTTATGCAAGTACATGCAATATATGAGAACGGCAGGCTTACGTTTGAGCACCCGATTCGGCTGAAAAATCAGCGAATAGAGCTTGATGTGAACATACCTGACAATTATATTCTGGATGACGAACGGGTAGAACAGACCGCTACCACCCCGAAGTCCAATTGTATTCAGTATTCTATGAGGAGTCAGTCTGAGACAGGAAGGCGACTCGATGCAATTGTCGGCCCTTTGCGCGGAAAATTTGGCTCCATGAGTCCACAAGAGGTCAAAGATATCTGGCATCAACATCTGGAGGAGAAGTATCTTGGCAAAAAGTAACAGTCACCTGATTTTGGACGTTTCCGTAATTGTCAACCTTTGGATTGGTGGCGAAAGCGCCTCTCAAACCGAAGAACTGATGAACGAGGCGATACATAAGGGCGTCTTTTTGTGGATTGCCGCATCATCTATCAACACATTGGAATACGTTGCCAAGCAAAGGTTTAAACAGGCGGGTCTTGAGCCTGTGGCTGTTAAACAACTTGTTAACAATCTAATGGAAGATCTCTTTCAAGCTGTGGGTGTATTAACCAATCATGGTTTTGAACAGAAAGAAGTCTATGAGAAGGCCAATGACTTTGAAGACGCACAAATTGCTGCTGCAATTCGAAGCCTTAAAGGAGCCCCGGCTTGCATCGTCAGCGAAGATACAATGTTTGACTCTCTAGGTGAAGTCCAAGTAAAAACTCCGATTGAAGCGTTAACCTGGCTTTATCGAGAAAAATTAGATACTGGGGATAGTGCGATACCCTTTATAGACCTGGCTATTCAGCAGGCCATAATCAGGCCAAAACTTGAAAGTTGTATTGAGAGAGTTCTCCGTCACGGCCAGTACATCATGGGACCAGAAGTACAAGAACTGGAAGAAAAGCTCGCGGCTTATGTGGGGGTAAAACACTGCATAAGTGCCAGTAGCGGAACGGATACATTGCTGATCGCCCTGATGGCGCTCGGCATTGGTCCCGGCGATGAAGTGATTACCTCACCTTTTACCTTTATCGCCACCGGCGAAATGATAGCCTTTACGGGTGCAAAACCGGTTTTTGTCGATATTGATCCACGTACCTACAACATCGATCCGAGTTTGATCGAAGCCGCCATAACTCCGCAAACCAAGGCAATCATGCCGGTTAGCCTCTACGGGCAATGCGCCGATTTTGATTCAATTAATGCCATTGCGCAGAAATACAACCTGCCGGTTATTGAGGATGGGGCCCAGTCATTTGGGGCAACCTATAAAGGCAGACGTTCCTGCGGACTCTCAACCATTGGCTCCACCAGCTTTTTCCCCAGCAAGCCCCTTGGCTGTTACGGTGATGGTGGTGCTCTGTTTACTAATGATGATGAATTGGCCAAAGCCATGAAGGAAATTCGTGCCCACGGTCAAGACCGTCGTTACCATCATCCGCGTCTAGGGGTGAACGGACGTCTCGACACCCTTCAAGCCGCTGTTCTCTTGGCAAAGCTGAAAATATTTGATGAAGAAGTAGAAGCCCGTGATCGGGTCGGCTCAAGGTATAACCAACTGTTTGCGGAGACGGTAGTAACGCCTTATGTTGCTCCGGGCAACAGCTCTGTCTACGCCCAGTATACTGTTCAGGTTGAAAAACGGGACGAAGTAGCCAAAAAACTTCAGGAAAAGGGAATTCCGACAGCGGTTCATTATCCTGTTCCGTTGCATTTGCAGCCGGTTTTTGCTTATCTGAACAAGCCGGCGGGAAGCTTTCCGCTTGCCGAGTCCGCCGCTAGGAAGGTCATGAGCCTGTCAATGCACCCTTACATAACTGCGGAAGAGCAGGCAACAATCACTTCAGCCGTTAAGGAAGCAATCCAGTGAAGATCGTCACCATTGTAGGGGCCCGTCCGCAGTTCATCAAAGCTGCTGCCGTAAGCCGTGCCATTGCCGCACATAATGCTTCGGTAACTGATCTCCGATCGCTTATTACCGAAGTTATCGTCCACACCGGCCAGCATTTTGATGCCAATATGTCTGACATCTTCTTCGAGGAGATGCAGATTCCTCGG
>JAJZQA010000236.1 GCA_021810985.1 Deltaproteobacteria bacterium | reverse complement strand
CATGGACGTGCTGCCGAGACCTTCGGGAGGAGCGGAAAAATTCCGACTTCTGGTCGCTCTCGAGGGGGTACGGGACGTCCTGCCGCTGGTGGAATACGTTCTTTGCCAGGCTAAGGCCCATAGCGAAACCCAGTTTTGCGTCCGTGCCCATCCGGTTTTCCCCTTCGCAAGGTTTTTGACGATGTTGGCCTGCGAAGGCGCATTGCCGGCAAATATAACGATTTCCCAAGGAAGGTCTGTGACCGAGGACATCGAGGTCAGCGACGCCGTTCTTTACTGGGGAACAACGATTTCCTTGGAGGCGCTGATGAGGGGCAGGCCCGTCATTCATTTTGACAGGGGCGACCGCATAAGCTATGATCCGTTGTTTGATTTGGAGATTTTTAAGTGGACTGTCAACGCTGGTGAGGGGCTTGCCGCCGTGTTTGCCGCGATCCAGACGCTCTCCGACTCGGAGTATCGCCGCGCGCAGGCAGCGGCCCGGGCCTATGTGGAGAGATATTTTCAACTGCCGCACGAACAGTCACTGGCCAGCTTTCTGCCTGTTCAATTAACCTGATTTCTGCTGGGGAGGAAGGGTATGGCAAAGGTAAAGGATATCATGCATACCGGTGACGCCAACGCGGTGGTATCGGAGAACAGCTGTTTTCGGGACGTTTTGGAAGAACTGAATGCCAAGAGGCTGGGTGCGGTGAGCGTTGTTGACGACAATCAGCGGCTGATTGGCCTGATTACCGATGGCGATGTCCGCAGGACCATTCTCAAAACCCAGGATACCCTGCCGGAACTGTTCATGAAGAACGTCTCAACCCTCATGGGCCGGCAGCCCAAAATCATCTCGCCGGAGGCAGAGCTTGAGGAGTGCTTGCAGGTTCTTGAGGAGTATAGCTTCTGGGTCGTGCCGGTAGTGGGCGCAAGCGGCGTGCTTCTAGGCATGGTTCATATGCATCCCCTTTTGAAGGCCATGGCAAAATAATGAAGACGGTCATTATTGTTCCGGCGCGGTATTCTTCAAGCCGCCTGCCGGCCAAACCCCTGAAGAACATTGCCGGCAAGCCGCTCATTTTACAGGTGCTCTCACGTATCCAGGGGGCGCCGGTTGCCGAAATAATCGTTGCAACCGACAGTGACGAAATCCGCCAGGTCGTCGAGGCGAGAGGTCTCTGCCAGGTGGTGATGACCAGCCCCGACCACAACTGTGGCACCGACCGAATCGCCGAGGTCGCTGCCGGCCTGGATGCCGACTACATTCTCAACGTCCAGGGCGATCAGCTGGTGGCCGGCCCCGAGATGATCCGTGATATCCTGGCGAGGGGAGTAGGGAAGGCCAAGGTTGCCACCCTCTATACGGATGCCCCGTCGGCAGAGGAGCTTGCCGACAAGAATACCGTGAAGGTGCTGCCGGACAGAAACGGCAACATCATTTACATGTCCAGGCTGCCCATTCCCTTTAACCGGGGGCAGTTCCAAGGGGAGATCCGTTACTTCAAACAGGTGGGGATTTATCTGTTCGAGCGGCAGTCCCTGCTGGAATTTTCCAACCTCACCCCCACCCCCCTTGAAAGCATCGAAGGGGTGGAACTCTTGCGGCTTCTGGACTACGGCATGTCTCTCGGAGGGATTTACACGGACGCGCCAGTGACTGATGTTGACGTGCTGCAAGATATTGCAATTGCGGAATATTTTATAGAAAAATTTCCGCTTTCCTCCTAAAGGTTAGATATGATTAGAGATGTTGTTGTCGGAAAGGATGATGTCAAGAAGGTAGTGGTTGGCGAGAAGCAACCATTGACCGTGATCTCTGGTCCCTGCGCCATTGAATCCGAGGAACACAGCCTGCGGATGGCCGAGGTGATTGCCGGGATTACGGAGCGGCTCGGTATCCAGTACATTTTTAAGTCCTGCTACAACAAGGACTGCCGAAGTTCCATCAAGAGTTTTCACGGAGTCGGACTGGAAGAAGGGCTTGCCATCCTGGAAAAGGTCCGCAAGACCGTTGGCGTGCCGGTGACCTGTGATGTCAGCAACGTCGAATGGATGGAGGAGACCGCGGCCTCTGTTGACCTCATCCAGATTCCGGCCTATTTGAGCCGGCAGTCGCATCTGTTGATCGCCGCCGGCAACACCGGCCTGCCGGTGCATGTCAAGAAGGGGCAGTTCCTGAGTCCCTGGAACTTGAAGAACGCGGTGGTCAAGATCGAGTCCACAGGGAACCAGGGGATCATCCTCACCGATCGCGGCACCTTTTTCGGCTACAACATGCTGGTTTCGGACATGCGCTGTTTCCGGGTCATGAAGGAGACCGGGTACCCGGTATGCTATGATGCCACCCACAGTATCCAGATGCCGGGCAGTCTCGGCACCTCTAGCGGCGGCCAGCGCGAGTATATCCCCGATTTGACTCGTGCAGCACTGGGCACCAAGATCCACGCCCTTTTTCTTGAAGTACACGACAACCCTGCCCAGGCGCTTTGTGATGCCACGACCCAGCTGCAGCTGAAATATCTGGAGCCGTTGTTGCAACAGGCAAAGGCGGTCCATGAGTTGGTACAGCAACTCCCCGACCTGGAAGTGGACTAGAGCCATGGAAAAAGTAACCGACATTTTTCAGGCTGAGATCTATGCGTCGGATGCGTACAAGAACATGCACACGAGGACGATGGATTTTCCCATTATCGTCGATGTGGAGCCGACCAATGCCTGCAACCTGAACTGCCTCTTCTGCGCCCGGCAGACTATGACCCGGCCGGTCCGGACCATGGGGCTCGAAACCCTGAAGGTGGTCGTCGACGAGATGAAGCAGCACCGCCATACCTCCATCCGGTTCAGCGGCTGGGGGGAACCGACCCTCAACCCTCAGATCGTCGATTTCGTCAAGTACTGCCGGGCAAACAACGTCTTGACCCATCTGACCACCAACGCCACGCTGCTGACCGCAGAGTTAGCCACGGGGTTGCTCCAGGCGGGGCTGAACAAGATAAAGTTTTCCATGCAAGGGCTGACCACGGAGGAATACAATCGCATGCGGCCGTCCCGGGCCCAGGATGATCCCCGTTGCGGCTACGAAAGGATTACGGCGAATATCGAACAATTTATCGAACTCCGTAACAGCCTGGCGATTCCCTGTCATATTCAGGTATCGGTTTCCATGCTCAAGGGTGAGCAGGAAAATATGGAATTGCAGCAGATGTTCTACGACCGATGGTATCCGCAGGTTGACAGCATCTGGGGGTTGGGGAAGGTCGGTGTCTATGGTGGCCGTCCGCTGCTTACTTCTTTTCAGCGCGTCAAAGCGTCGGGGCGTATCTGTGTCGAGGATCTCAGCCAGGGGCGGCCTCTGCGGCAGGATGACGTTAACCATAGCAAGCGCTGCACGGAGCTGTACAACAAGATCTCCATCAGCGCGGAGGGAGTGCTGAAGGCCTGCTGTGATGATTATGACAACCAGTTGGTCCTGGGGCAGGTTGGCCAGGATTCCATTGCCAGTGTCTGGGGAGGCGCGAGATTGAGTGCCCTGCGAAAGAATATTGCAAGCGGTGATTCCGCCCGGGTACCGAAGTTCTGTCGAAGCTGCGACAATTATCTCTAAAATTTATGAGCAGAAGATGGAAAACGGCGAAGAAGAAAAGATCAAAGCAATCCTCATGGATGTCGACGGGGTGCTCACCGACGGCGCCATCGTCTATGACGCCAACGGTAACGAGCTGAAGTTCTTTCACGTCCAGGACGGCCTTGCCATCAATCGGGCCGCCCAGCACGGCATCCTAATCTACTTCATTACGGCCCGGGAGTCGCAGGCGGTGCAGCGGCGGGGTGAGGAGTTGGGAATCCGCAGGGTCTATCAGGGCATCAAGGACAAGGGCGCGGTGTTCGACGAGATACTTGCCCAGGAAAACCTGCAACCCGATGAGGTTGCCTACATCGGCGATGATATTATCGATATCCCCATTATGAAGCAGGTCGCGCTGCCCATCGCCGTTGCCAATGCTTGTGCCGAGGCCAAGGAGTATGCCAGGGTGGTCACCTCGGCCAGCGGCGGTCAGGGTGCTGTTAGGGAGGCCATCGAAGGGATCCTCAGGAAACAGGGAATCTGGCAGAAGATTGTCAGCCAGTACACTGGGGCGTAGCCTGGCGACAAGGTGTTGGCCCCGGTGTCGACCCTTGTTTTTTGGCGGTGGCTGCGCCCATTCCATTAGGACGCGAAGGGAGGAGTTTTGAGTGACGGCAGGCAATCGTACGCCGGCGAAAAAATAGCGCTAGTCGTCCCCACCAAGGACCGGCCCGAGAAGATCCGGAACCTCCTGGCAAGCCTGGCGGCGCAGAGCGTGCGCTGCGGCAGGATCATCATCATCGACGGCGGCGAAAGCGTGCGGGAGGTGGTGCTCTCCTTTGCCGACCGGTTGCCGGTGGAGCATCATCTTTGCTCGCCTCCCGGCCAGATTCGGCAGCGGAACATGGGGATTGCCACACTGGATGCGGCGACCCCCCTGGTGGGTTTTGTCGATGACGATATCGTCTTCGAGGAAGGGGC
>JAJZQA010000235.1 GCA_021810985.1 Deltaproteobacteria bacterium | reverse complement strand
AAAATTTTCTTGACAAGAAAAGGCAAAAAAGTTTCTACTTGTTCAAAGATTTGAAAGACGACACCAAGTTCATTTTCAGGTGATTGATCGACATGTTCAGAAACGTAACCTGTAAAAAAATCGCAGCGATACTCATGATGCTGATTGTTTTCGCCGCAATCATGAAGTCGACTTCTTTTGCGAAAGAAATGGGCGTGTCGTCCGGCACGAATATTTCACAAGCACTTTACCAGGCAGATTCTCTGGACACAGATAAAAACGCCATGGGTGATTTCAAGCCACCCAAACAATCTTTTGTCGATTATGACTTCTTCTTTTCCTGTTCTTCGTTTAATCCGTTGAATCCTCCCCATGATTCTCTTCTGGCCATGACTCCGGATACCCAAGCTGTTCCAGGCGCTTGGCTGGATATTTTTATTCCCCCCAAAATCTAGTTTCCCCCTTTTATCCACGAACAATTCTTCTTTCTTCCGGGTCGGCTTGCGGCACAAAGTCTGCGATCAAGCCCGAACTGTATCCTGAATCTATCTGCGTTTTTTATCCGGAATATTCTGGCAAAGGCTGGGCTGTACCTTCTCCGTAGCTGCTCGCAGCCGGTCGCCAGAGGGGGCACGCATCATACGAACTGCTTGATTCATGCGCACTCCATGCTGCCGCGAGGATGCCGGGAAACCGCATGCTGTGCCACAGGTCAAAGCAAAACCAACGGAATAGGGCAAAGTCAAACATCTCTAGCTCTTTCAAGAAAAAAGGAGAACGTACCAATGTATAACCAGAAAATTATTGATGGAAACACCGCTGCCGCCCATGTGGCGCATGCCACCAACGAAGTAATCGCCATTTATCCCATTACCCCTTCCTCGAATATGGGCGAAATATCGGACATCAAGAGTGCACGGGGGGAAAGGAATATCTGGGGGACCGTGCCCCTTGTTACCGAAATGCAGTCCGAAGCGGGCGCGGCCGGCGCGGTGCACGGCGCACTGCAGGCCGGGACCCTGACGACGACTTTTACCGCCAGCCAGGGGTTGCTGCTGATGATCCCGAATATGTTCAAAATAGCCGGTGAACTTACCTCGACGGTATTTCACGTTTCGGCACGTGCGATTGCCGCTCAGGCACTTTCGATCTTTGGCGATCATTCCGATGTGATGGCCTGCCGTACCACCGGCTGGGCCATGCTCTGCTCGAACAATGTCCAGGAGGTGATGGATTTCGCTCTCATTGCCCAAGCGGCGACCCTTTGTTCCCGGGTGCCGTTTCTCCATTTCTTCGACGGCTTCAGGACCTCCCACGAGGTGCAGAAAGTGGCGGAGCTCAGTTTCGATGAGATGCGGGCGATGCTCGACAACTCATTGATAGCCGCCCACCGGGCACGGGCGCTTTCTCCCGACCATCCGGTGATCCGCGGGACTTCCCAGAACCCCGATATCTATTTCCAGTGCCGGGAAACGGTACACCGCTACTATCTCGAGACGCCGGCAATCGTCGAGGCTGAGATGAACAAGTTCGCCGAACTTACGGGACGCAGGTACGGTCTGGTTGATTATGTGGGTGCCCCAGATGCGGAGCGGGTCATTGTCCTTATGGGGTCCGGGGCGGATACTGTCCATGAAAACGTGGAGACGCTGACCGCCCGTGGCGAGAAGGTCGGAGTTGTCAAGATACGCCTCTATCGGCCATTTCCCGCTGAAGCGTTCATAGCGTCTCTGCCGGGTTCCGTGAAAAAAATTGCCGTTCTCGACCGAACCAAGGAACCAGGTTCTCTTGGAGAACCGCTGTACCTTGACGTTCGCTGTGCTGTTGCTGAAGTGCGTGCCGCAGCGTATGCCCCCCTTGAAGCTGATCCTGTCATTGTCGGCGGCCGATACGGTCTTGGGTCCAAGGAATTTACCCCGGCAATGGTCAAGGCGGTGTTCGATAATTTGAAGGAGGATGTGCCGAAAAATCATTTCGTGGTCGGCATTCTAGATGATGTCTGTGGTACGAGTCTCGCCTGGAACCCAGGATTCACGAATGAGACGGGTAACGTATTCGCGGCATTGTTTTATGGCCTCGCCTCAGACGGAACGGTAGGCGCTAACAAGAATTCCATCAAAATCATCGGCGAGAAGACCGACAACTATGTGCAGGCATATTTCGTCTATGACTCGAAAAAGGCCGGTACGATTACGACCTCCCATCTCCGCTTTGGAAAAAATGTCATTCGTTCACCGTACCTGGTAGAGAAGGCTGATTTCATTGCCTGCCATAACTTCACCTTCCTGGAAAAGTGCGACATGCTTGCGCGAGCCAAGGAAGGAGCGACTTTTCTCCTCTGCTCGCTTTTTGACAAGGATGAGGTCTGGGAAAAATTGCCCCTGGAGGTACAACAGCAGATAGTTGACAAGAAGCTGCGGTTTTATGTGATTAATGCCCTGAAGATAGCTGAAGAGCTGGGACTTGGCGGCCGCATCAATGTCATCATGCAGACTGCATTTTTTAAAATTTCCGGAATTATCCCCCTGGAGTCGGCACTTCCGGCAATCAAGGATGCCGTGAAAAAGTCCTATTCGAAAGCCGGCGATAAGGTAGTCGAGATGAACTGGAAAGCGGTTGATGCCGCTTTGGAAAATATTGAGGAGGTTGCCGTTCCTCTCCGTGCCGCCAGTGCGTTCAAGCGTCCGCCACGGGTGTCAGCCGGTGCTCCGGCCTTTGTGCAGGATGTGCTTGCAACGATTATTGCCGGCAACGGTGACCAGTTGCCGGTATCGAAAATCCCCTCCGACGGAACATTCCCGACGGCGACCTCACGGTTCGAAAAACGGAATATCGCCGTAGAAATTCCGCTTTGGGAAGAAAGTCTCTGTCTGCAGTGCGGGCTTTGTTCCTTTGTCTGCCCGCATGCAGCCATCCGCATGAAGATTTACGATCCGGCTGCGTTGGCATCCGCTCCTGCTCTATTCAAATCGGCCGACGCCCGGGGCGGAGACTTTTCCGGCTTGAAGTGTTCTGTACAGGTTGCTCCCGAGGATTGCATCGGTTGTGCGCTCTGCGTTGTCAATTGCCCGGGCCGCAGCAAGAGCTCCCCGGATCAGCGGGCGATTACCATGCAGCCCAAGGTGCCGGTCCGGAAGCGGGAAGTTGCAAATTGGGAGTTCTTTCTTTCGCTTCCAGAGACCGACCCGGCTTTGGTGAAAAGGGACACGCTCAAGGGCAGCCAGCTGATTGCCCCCTTGTTCGAATTTTCCGGCGCCTGCGCCGGATGCGGTGAAACACCGTATTTGAAGCTCCTGTCGCAACTCTTTGGTGATCGGGCGCTCATTGCCAACTCGACCGGCTGCACCTCCATTGTCGGCGGCAATATGCCGACAACTCCCTGGGCGACACGCGCGGATGGTCGTGGTCCCGCCTGGTCGAACTCCCTGTTCGAAGATACCGCCGAATTCGGCTTCGGCATGCGGCTGGCCGTTGACAAGTTAACGGAATCCGCCCGTGAGCTGCTGGCCGGACTAATGGAATGCGGATGCAGTATCTGCGGTTCTCTGGGTGAATTAATGCGGGAAATTCGGGATGCCGACCAGTCGACTCAGCAGGGGATTGAGGCGCAGAGAGCGCGTGTCGCTACTCTCAAGGAGAAACTCACCAGTTGCACTGATCCGGCGGCACAACAGCTGATCACCATTGCGGACTACCTGGTCAAGAAATCGGTCTGGTCCATCGGCGGCGACGGCTGGGCCTACGACATCGGCTACGGCGGACTGGATCACGTTGTTGCCTCCGACAAAAACATCAATCTGCTGGTGCTTGATACCGAGGTCTATTCCAACACCGGCGGCCAGGCTTCGAAATCGACACCGCTGGGCGCTGTGGCCCAGTTTGCCGCGGGCGGCAAGGCAACGCCGAAGAAGGATCTCGGATTGATGGTCATGTCCTACGGCACCGCCTACGTCGCGGGGATTTCCCTGTCAAACCCTGCCCAGGCAATCAAGGCTTTTCAAGAAGCCGAGGCCTATGACGGCCCCTCGCTGATCATTGCCTATGCGCACTGCATCGCCCACGGCATCGACATGTCCCAGGGTATCGAGTCGCAGAAAAAGGCGGTTGCCTGCGGTCATTGGCCGTTGTTCCGCTACAACCCCACATTGGCTGCAGAAGGCAAGAATCCGCTGCAGCTGGACAGCAAGCCGCCGAGCATCTCTTTCGAGGAGTTTGCCGCAACGCAAAACCGATTCAAGGTCCTGCGGCAGATCGACCCTCGGGCAGCTGAAAACCTGATTGACCGGGCCAATGCCTGGACAGGGAAAAGAGCGGCAATGTATCGAAAACTTGCCGAATAAACTACCCGGCGCCCCGTCTTCCGGCGGGGCGCCCGTTTACGAGAATTTGGACATTATCAGGAAGAGGAGAGATTACTCTATGGATCCACAGGTTCTTATCATTATGGGGAGCGATTCCGATTATCCTGTTCTGCGGGAGACAACAAAGATGCTGACCAAATTTGACATACCGTATGTAATGCACATTTCTTCGGCGCATCGTTCTCCAGCCAAAACTGAAGCACTTGTGACCGGTG
>JAJZQA010000234.1 GCA_021810985.1 Deltaproteobacteria bacterium | reverse complement strand
GAAACTCTCGGCTTGGGCTTGGCCAATGTCGATCATCTCACCTTTCGCAGCTCCCGGCGTCATTTTCGCAAGCTGGTGGAGCTCTTCTCCCGACTTGGCTTTACCACCCGGGAACGATTCTATGCCGGAAAAGAAGCGGGCTGGGGTGCCCAGATCATGGAACATACCGCTGCCGGGCAGACCCTGTTCCTGGATGTAGACCTGGCGCCCGAAGAAGTTGCCGTGGATTTTTCCCGGGAGGACTTGCCGGAGAGGGAACAGTTCGGCACGGTGGGATTGTGGTGTGCGCTCCATGGTGACTCTCTTTTCGGCGCAGGACTGCACCATCTGGCCGCCCGCTTCGATTTCGACCGTTTGATCAACGACCTTGCCGGCCATGGTGTCGCATACATGGCGCCCTTCAGTGATTTTCCCTATCTCCGGCAGGCCTTCAGTGTGGCGGAAAGGTGGGACGTCGCTCCGGACCGTTTGAGGCGATTGGTCCAGGATAAGCGCATCAGCAGCGAACAGGCGGAGAAATTCCTTGTCCAGGGTGCGGTCGGCGGTCATCTGGAAAATATCCAGCGCGGCGAGGGGTATAAAGGCTTCAACCGAAAGAACGTCAGCGCGATTATCCTTCAGACCGATCCGCGAATGACAGCGTAATCTGCATTCAGGGAAAAGGAGAGAAAAGCATGGCCGTTTTTGCCCGAGCAAACGTACTCAAGATGATGTAAAGTTGCCGAAGTAGTGGCGGTCGATGCTAAGACAGTTTTTCTATGGCATGAAAAGGGGCACCCTCCAGGAACTCGTGCTGTTCTGGAGGGTGCCCCTTTTGTTTCAGATACAAATCCATTTAGTTGGACCGCGCCAGGATGCAAACAGAGCCGTCTCTGCTCGCCGCGTTACTTGGCTGTTCCGACGGCCTGGTTCCATTTGTTGGTGAAGTTATCGTTGATCCAGTGCTGGTCAAGCCATTCCTTCGGTTCGACCTCGATACCGTTGACGAGGATTCCGAAATGCAGGTGGTCACCGCCGGCCATGCCGGTTGTGCCGGTGTTGCCGATGATCTGTCCTTTGGTCACCTGTTTGCCGTCTGTGACCGCGATGCTGCTCAGGTGGGAATAGAGGCTCTGCAGGCCGAGACCGTGGTCGATGATCACGCACTGACCGTAAATGCCGAGTTCCTTGGCATAAATCACCGTACCGCTGTTTGCGGCCGGTACCGGGGATGCGGCAAGGGATGCCAGGTCGAGACCCAGATGGGTCTGGTGGTCGACTTTTTGGCCGTCAGTGTAGTAGTCCCGCTGTTCGTTGAAACCGGCGCGGGGCGCGGCTTTGGGCAGGCGCAGGAAGGCGCCCTGCCAGAGCGGTTTGCCGGCGGTCTTTTCGGGGAGTTCCTTCAGCGTCGCGACATTTGCGGCACGGAGTTCACCGTTTACCCGCAGGAAGAGTTTGAGCGGGTCCCTGGTGTCCGGGAAGAAATGCTGGAAATCCGGCATTTTCTCACTGAGAAATGCCTGGTTGATTTCGATCCGGTCGGACTTGACCGGTTTGAGCCTGGTATGGAAGTAGATGCCGCTTTTGCGTTCATTGCCGGCCAGATCAACCGCAACCAGACGCGGCAGGAACTCACCCGGGCTCACGTCATGCGGAAAGGCGAACAGGCAGGCATAGACGCCGCCTTGCTGGGGAAAGGCGGGGAAGAAATACTTACCCACCTGCACTCCGGCTCGACGCACTTTTTCCGAGACACGGAACATTACCAGGCCGGAGCCGCCCTGATTGAGATTGTGGGCGGTGGTCAGGACGGAGATACTTGGAGGCTGGTTATCATAGGCTACGGTAAGTTTCCGTTTGGCATGGTTGGCGAGCATGGCGTTATCGGCCGCAACGATGTCGATGACCATGGGGCCGTCTTTCAAGCCGAGTTTGTTCAGGGGGAGAGGAACCGTGCGGCGGGTTGTGCCGGCCGGAAACGAGATGGCAACCAAACTGGTTTCCTTGCCATCCTGGGTAACGGTAACGGTGAGATCTTTCAAGCCGGTACCTGAATCCTCGAGGGTCAGATTGGGCGGACTGTTTGCCGAAACAGACCCATCAGAGGGGTAAAAAGTCAGTTGTGGGGCTTTTCCGTCCCGCAAGATCAGGAAACCGCCGATCACACCGGCGACAATGACGAAAAGGATCAAGAGTGCACGACTTTTCAAAATCTAACCTCCCAAGTACAGAGTTGCGATGTCTCCGGAAACCGCTAGTTTCACATCCGGGGTTTCCGGATCGATACTAGCAAGAATTTCCTCAGGAAGATACCCTCTAGTGTCTTTTGTGTAAAAAATCAGGAGGTTGTCTGGTTGTCACCTTGCGGACAGGTCAAGCCTCGGGGTATTCCTGGACGACTTCATCCCGACGGAGCAGCCAGATTGTGGCAAGAAAAGGAAAGCTCCACAGGGACACCTTGAGCAAGTAACTGATAATGCAGTCCACATAGAATATCGCCGAGGGGGTTCCGGACGTGATCAGGAAGCGTTTGACGATTTCAACCGCTTCCTGGACCAGTATGAGGCCGCTGCTGCCCCAGCACAGGGTGGTCAAGATCTTCGGGAATCCCGGTTTCAGGGACAGTAACCTGATTCCGGCGAAGATCACGCCGATGCCGGTAAGTGTCCGGAGCCACGGGAAAAAACCGTATTTGAAAAATATTGACGTTTTGGAGACCGGTTCGAGAAACGGTACGGAGAGCAAGGCCTGCCAGTCTTTTCCATAGTAATTCAGCAACCCCGCCATACCGGAACAGAGCAAAATCCCGCCTGCTCCTGCCGCCGTCCAGCCGGTAATCCGGATCGGCAAGGGAGTCACCGGTTTTTCCGCAACCTCTTCGGCTGCTGTTTCCGTGACAAAATAAGGGTTGCGCCGCGAACGGGTAAATCGCTCGAAGTCGTGTTGTATCTGTACCTGATCAACCGGCGAGGCCGGTTCTTCAACGCCTTTCGGCAGAGGATTACGTTGTGATGGTTTCCCCGCGGATTTCTGAAGCGCCATTTTCTGGTAGTCGCATCCATTTGTCCCGCATTCCGGGCAGACGGCAAACATCTCATCGGTAAAAGTGGAGTACTGACAGACCGGGCACATGCTCATCAAATGTTTGCTTTCCGTATCCGGTGCCGGTTTGGCCACGAGAAAGCTGTCCTTGCAGCGGGGACATTCAAAATTGCGCCCTTCGGCCGGGACATCCACTGAATTGATGTTTCCCGTCAGTTGGCAGGATGGGCATTCTATTTTCATTTTCTTGTTGTCTTCCTCTGTGAAAGTTTTTTAGGTTGAATTGCCGGGCTTGATCAAGCGGATTCTAGGCATTTTCTTGCGTGATTCTGGTCTTGTATCACTTTCGACGGGCGGATGCAATCCTGTTACGTGGGTTGGGCATTCGGCAACCGCCGGTTCCGCTGTCGAATAAGCGGCGGGCAAGGCATCGTTTTGTTAAAGTTTTACCGGCTACCCGCCGATATATTTTCTACAGCAGGAATGAAAACTAAATCATTTTTTCTACGAGTGAGGTGCCGGTGGCAGCCGACGACAAGCAGAAGATCCTATTGGAAAGTGGTACGAACGAACTGGAGATTGTTGAGTTCCGGATTGATGAGAAGGACGCGAACGGCGTGGTCGTCCCTTGCTACTATGGTGTAAACGTTGCCAAGGTGCGCGAGATTATCCGTCGTCCGACGACCTGGAAAATCCCCAACAGCCATCCTGCCGTTGAAGGGATGATGCAACTGCGGGAGAGCGTCCTGGCGGTTATCAACCTCTCGTATGTTCTCGGCAAGCAGAACGAAGATCTGGTTCCTGACCGGGTGCTGATCCTCGAGTTCAACGGGATGAATATCGGTATTCTGGTGCACTCTGTTTCAAGCATCTACCGGATTTCCTGGGAACGGGTCGAACCGCCGGTGAAGATGATAAACAGCGCAAATGTCACGGGTGTGGTCAAGATGGACGACCGGATAATCCTGATTCTCGATTTCGAGAAGATCGTGGCCGAAATATGCGGACATGATGTCCTCTACCGGATCGGCGATGAGCAGATGACCGAGGAAATGACCCTTGACCGGAGCATGCGGCGCATTCTGGTCGCCGATGACTCACGCTTCATTCGCAACAATATCTGCTCGTCGCTCCGTGCCGCGGGGTACCGGGTGGAAGAAGCGGAGAACGGTGCGGACGCCTGGGAGATGATCACCGGCATGCTGCAGCGTTGCAGACAGGCCGGGGCGCACTATAGCCAGGAAATCGATATGCTCATTACCGATATCGAGATGCCGAAAATGGATGGTCTGCACCTTACCGCACTGGTGCGTAAAGAGGCTGCTCTGCGTGATATGCCGGTTCTCCTCTTTTCGTCGCTCGCCAGTGAGGACAACAAACGCAAGTGGCGGGATCTGGGCGCCAACGATATCGTCACAAAACCGGACCTGCCGAATCTGGTCGAAATAGCTGACAGCCTGTTGCGCTGAACCTGCGCTGGCGCTCGGAAATCGAAAGGTCTGGTTCGATCTCATTCCGCGACACAAACAGCTATGCAAAT
>JAJZQA010000233.1 GCA_021810985.1 Deltaproteobacteria bacterium | reverse complement strand
TATACTGGCGACACCGATCGGCAACCTCGAGGACATGACCTTCCGCGCCGTGAGGATTCTCCGGGAGGTTGACCTCATTGCCGCCGAAGACACGCGGCATACCCGGAAACTGCTTACGCATTTCGGGATTTCCAAGCCTCTTACCTCCTATTTTGACCATAACAAGATGCTCAAGGGGACGGTTATCCTGGATAAACTGAAGAACGGTCTTTCCGTTGCTTTGGTTTCAGATGCCGGAACTCCCTGTATTTCCGACCCAGGCTATCAACTGGTGCGGGATGCCGTATCGGCAGGAGTGCCGGTCGTTCCGGTCCCTGGCGCCTGTGCCGCGGTTGCCGCGCTTTCCGTATCCGGACTCCCGACCGACGCATTTATTTTCGAGGGGTTTCTGCCGAACCGGAGTGGAAAGCGGCGCGAGAAACTTGCTTTGCTCAAGGACGAAAAGCGCCTTCTGGTTTTCTATGAAGCACCGACCCGGCTCATGGCGACACTTGCTGATATCGCTGAAGTAATGGGTAATCGGGACGTGGTAGTTGCCCGCGAGATAACGAAGCTCTATGAAGAACTCCTGAGGGGACAGGTTTCGACGATTCTCGAGACCCTGCGGGAGCGGCAGTTAAAGGGTGAGATTGTCCTGCTTGTCGCTCCTTCAGCGGATGCTCCACCGGTTCGAGAAGATTCTGTAAGAGAACTTTTGCAGCGTTACCTCTTTTCCGAAGAGCTGACGGTTAAGGACGCAGTTCGCAAGGTTGCGGAGGAAACCGGGGTTCCGAAAGGGAAGGTGTATGATCAGGCCCTTCAACTCAAGGCTGACAGGTAGGACTCCTGTTTCGCGGAGAAGATCTCAGTCGAAATTTCATTGCACTGTCAGGACACAAAAAAACCCGCACTTCGCGGGTTTTTTTGTGTCCTGATAATGGATCAGTTTAGGCGCACTCACTATATCCGCATACCCGGCAGACTGAGCAGCCGCCTTCATGTTCAACTACGCCGCCGCATTCAGGACAGGCACCCCGGTCGAAAGGCTTTTCTTCGTAGTCCACTTCGGAGTCGCTCAGTCTCGTGTGCGCCTGGATGGCTTTGGCAACCGCGTCGGCGCAGGAAAGGACCTTGTTGTCCCCGAAACCCGATTGCGCGTGGCAGGAGATACCCAGGAGCTGCTTGATTACCTGGCGGGCCTGGACACCACTGCGCCAGGCAAGTGAAACCATGCGGCCGATTGCTTCACACTGGGAAGCGGCGCAACCGCCCGCTTTACCCATGGTGGTGAACAGCTCGAACAGCCAAGAATTGTCTTCATTGACGGTGACATACAGCGGGCCGCAACCGGTCTGCATCTGGTAGGTCCAGCCTTTTAACGCTTTCGGCCGCTCCCGTTTGATAATCTTGATCACTTTTTTGTCATCCACGGCAACCGGTTCAGGCTCCTTCTTTCCGGTGGAGAGCACCTGCATATCCCGCGAACCATCACGATAGATGGTGACACCCTTGCAATCTAGCTTGTAGGCAAGCATGAAGACTTTTTCCACGTCGTCATAGGTTGCATCGTTGGCGAAGTTTACCGTCTTGCTCACGGCATTATCGGTATGTCTCTGAAAAGCCGCCTGCATATCGATATGGATTTCCGGGGTAATATCATGCGCGGTGACGAAAACCCTGCGCACATCCTCGGGGATCTCGTCCATATCGTGGATGGTGCCGTGTTCGGCAATGCGCTGCATGAGTTCCAGAGAATAGAAGCCACGTTCTTTGGCTACTTTCTCGAAATGGGGATTTACCTCGACCAGGATATTGTTGTCCAGCACCTGGCGCACGTAGGAGACGGCAAAGAGCGGCTCGACGCCCGAGGATGAATTGGCGATGATGGAGATCGTTCCGGTCGGGGCAATGGTGGTGACGGTGGCATTCCTGAGGGGGGCTGCCCCCGGTTTGTCGAAGATGGAGCCGGCATAGTTCGGGAAAGGACCCCGCTCAACGGCAAGGGCGCGGGAAGCAGCATGACCTTCATCGTTGATGAATTTCATGATTTTTTCGCCGAGAGCGATCGCTTCCTGCGAGTTATAGGGAACGCCCAGCATAATGAGCATGGCAGCCCAGCCCATGACACCCAGGCCGATTTTTCGATTACTGCGCGTCATTTCGTCGATTTGCTGCAACGGGTAGTTGTTTACTTCGATCACATTGTCGAGAAAACGGACGGCCAGCTGGATGATCTCGCTCAATTTATCCCAGTCGATATCCCCATCCTTGACCATCTTGCCAAGATTGATGGAGCCGAGGTTGCAGGATTCGAAGGGCAGGAGCGGTTGCTCGCCGCAGGGATTCGTCGACTCGATCTCGCCGATGTGGGGTGTCGGGTTGTCCCTGTTCAGGCGATCAAGAAAGACGATCCCCGGTTCGCCGTTGCTCCAGGCCTGCTTGACGATTCGATGAAAGACTTTAGCGGCATTCAGTCTTCCTACGACTTCGCCGCTTCTTGGACTGATCAGGTCGTATTCCTCGTCGCGCTCAACCGCTTTCATGAAGGCTTCGGTCAAACCGACTGAAATGTTGAAATTGTTGAGTTGCGTCTGGTCGGATTTGCACATGATGAAATCCGTGATGTCAGGATGGTCGACCCGCAGAATACCCATATTGGCGCCACGACGGGTGCCGCCCTGTTTGATGGTTTCCGTGGCGATGTCAAAAACCCGCATAAAAGAAATGGGGCCACTGGAAATGCCGGTCGTAGACATTACCACGTCGTTTGCCGGGCGAAGTCGGGAAAAGGAAAAACCGGTTCCACCGCCGGATTTATGAATGAGGGCGGTATTTTTTACGGCGTCGAAGATTTCTTCGATCGAGTCGCCGACTGGCAAGACGAAGCATGCTGAAAGCTGACCCAGTTCACGACCGGCATTCATGAGTGTAGGCGAGTTCGGGAGAAACTCGAATTTGACCATCATGTCGTAAAATTTCCCCGCAAGAGATTCAACATCTGTCTCCAGGGCAAAGCTCAATTCAGCGGAAGCGATGGCCGTGGCTACCCGTTGAAACATTTTTTCCGGTTTCTCCAGAACCTTGCCATCACGATCACGTTTCAAGTAGCGTTTTTCCAGGACAGTGAGCGCGTTCTTCGATAGCTGCAGTTGCTGAACGGAGCTTTTGGTTTTTACCATGACTGGTCAATCCTCCTTTTCTTCCTTCAAGTGTATTCAGATGATAACAAAAAATATACTATATTTTGTGTAACAATATGCAATAAACCACAAGATATATGGGGTGTCAAGCGATTTAACGGAAAAAGTATAACCAGTTGAAATGACATGACAACTACTGTGTTCAGGCCTGACGGGGCGTAAGTAGTGGAGGATGTGCGGCAAGGAATATCAATTTACAAATATCATGGAGTATGGTACGAAATTACAGGCTTATACGGAAGGTTGACCAGAGAGTTGCACCCTTCAGAATGTGATTAGATCATGATACCCTGCGGTTCATTCATCAGAATTTTCCTTTGTTTAACTCTTGTTCTCAGTGCAGGATGTGGCCAAAGTCTTTTTTCTTTGGGAAAAAAGACGGGTGAAGTCTTACACCCTGCTGCCCCGAGCGAAGCAGCTTCCGCCCCCTCGTTGCCGCTGCCGGCGACGGCGGAACCATCATCCGCAGCAAAACAGCCGGTTTGCTATGATACCGGTGCCGATTATACCCTGAGGTATCAGTCCAGCGTCCTTACCGAGGATGTTACCCTGAGCGGGAAAGTCCTTGTCATGGGAGTGGTAACCATTGCGCCCCAGGCAACCCTGCGAATTCAGCCGGGTACGATACTATCCTTTGCGCCCGATCAGAGTGGACAGCAGGACGGGGCGCTCGTCATCCAAGGACGAATAGAAGCTGTCGGAACCGCCGATGCGTTGATCGTCTTCAAAGGTGCTACTTTGGATAAAAGCAAGGACAGCTGGCACGGGATACTTGCACTCGGCAGCGAGAAAAATAATCTCTTCGAGTACTGTCGCGTCGAGGGTGCAACCGTCGGTCTGGATTCGATCTTTTCCACGATTTCCCTGAAAAATACAAATTTTCTTTCCTGCAGGACCGGCGCTCGCCTGCAGGGTTCTTTGTTCCAGGCCTTGGGCGGTGGTGTCAGCGGTTCCGATCGGGGTTATGTCTTGCATGACAGCGAGTCTTTTCTTCGGGATATCACCTGTTCTGATAATATTACAGGGGTGGCGCTTTCCCGCGGCTCCTTGAGTGTGCAAGGTTCCTCCTTTGCGGGTAATGCCGTCAGTGCGCTGGAGGCAGTCGACTCGAAAATCAAAATTTCGGGTGCGGTTTTTTCCGGAAACGGCACCGGACTCGTGCTTACCGGCACCGAAGGATCTGTAGCGAACTGCAAGATACGTGAGAATCGTGAATATGGACTTCAATTGGTCCATGCCCGCATGAAAATTTTCGCCAATCAGATTTATATGAATACCGGCATCGGCATTATGGCTGACAGCAGCGGTTCCGCTGCCTGGGGCAACAACATTTCCCTCAATGGACTCTATGATTTCTATCATGCCGGTTCCGAAGATTTTTGCGCAATT
>JAJZQA010000232.1 GCA_021810985.1 Deltaproteobacteria bacterium | reverse complement strand
TACCGCCTTCAAAACGAACATGGAGGCAGCTGAAGAGGTGGCCCGGCAATTGCGCCTCCGTGACCTTGGCGGACTGATCGTCATTGACTTCATCGACATGCGGGATCGCAAACACAAAGCCGAGGTGGAGAAAGCTCTTAAATCAGCGCTGAAAGCCGACAAGGCCCGGGTAAGCGTGGACAAGATCTCCCAATTCGGGCTGCTGGAAATGTCCCGCCAGCGCATCAAGCAGACCATCAACGAAGGAAGCTACCTGGAGTGCCCCCATTGCGGAGGCCACGGAAAAGTCAAATCGGTGGAAGCAATGGCCCTCTCCTTCCTCCGTAAGGTTCACACCGCAGCGGCCCGCGGCACGCTGGCCGAGGTACGCGGCGGACTGCCCCTGGAAGTCGCCTACTATCTCCTCAACAGAAAAAAACGTGAACTTGCCCAGATTGAAACCGATTACGATATCGAAGTGACGGTCAAAGGCAAACCCTCTTTCATGATGAACGAAATGGAGCTGGAACTGATCAAGAAGGAAAAACACGCGCAGCAGGCAGATCATGCCCGCGCTGCCGAGTCGGGCCTTCAGGGAGCAATTGACATCGATAGGACCGCGGGCTCCGAAGAAGCCCTGGCGCAGCCCCTCACAGTGGAAGGCGAAGAAACAAAGGCCAAAAGGAAGCGCCGCCGCGGCAAGAAAAAGCCTCAGCCAAGCGCTGAGACTCCCGTTACGGATGAAACAGTTGGAACAGTTGAAACGGTAGAAACAGTTGGAACCGTTGAACAGGTGGAATCTGCTCCGGTGACGGAAGAAGCGCTGGAACTGGCTACTTCAGAGGAGGAAATGGAAAGTGAATCGCCGGCGGAAGCGGTGAAGAAGAAACGCCGCCGGAGAAGAAAGCGCCCCACTAAATCAACTCCTGTTGTTGAAGAAGGCTCGGAAGAGGCACTTTCCGCCGAAGAAGGTGAACCACCTGCCAGTGCGCCTGCCGAAGAAGTTGCCCCGGCCGAAACTCCCGAGGCAACGGAAGAACCGCCGAAGAAAAAACCGAGAAAACCGCAAGCACCCCGGAAACCAAAGGCAGCGGCCGCGGAAGTCACCGACGCTACCCCTGAAGCAGCGCCGCAGGAAACCGCTCCCGCGGAAGCGGAAAAACCAGCTGAGCCTTCAAAAGAAATCGTCGTGCCGGCAGTTGAACAGAGCGCAGTTGAAACACCAACCACTGCTGAAGAGGTCCTGGAAAAACCAAAACGGAAGCGAGCCCCGCGGAAGAAGAAAGAACCCGTACCCGTAGCGGACGAGCCTGAACAGAAAGAATAAAACTCTCCATTCGCTTCTACCAGCGATTGACCCTCGGACCTCCCGGAACGGATGCACTCCGTTCCGGGAGGCAACAAAATCCGCCTGATTCCAATTCCATAGCAAGGCCCTCTCCCCGTTGGCTCGTATTCGGCTGCTCAACGTACTCTTCTGTACGCCTCGCCGCCTTGAGATCATCCTTACTCTGGAATTGCTAGAAAAAGTTATTCCCGAATTTCCCCACGATAAAATCCAATCCATCGCACTTCCCGACCATTCTCTTCTCATCACAATATTTAGACAGAACTCCAGCAGACACCTGAAAGAATACATTTTTCCGCCAAAATTATGACAGCCAACCGTCGACCTTCCAACAGAAAGATACTTTCGAACCAGCCAGGTATTTTTTTATTCAATTTTTTTCAAAAGCCGCCGAAAAGAACTAGAAACAGTACCTCGCTGTCCTTGCGCCTCTAAAACTGCTTCATATATGACACGGCTAGCAATCAAATTTCGATAACGGGAGAAATAGACATGGCAACCGCAGTGAATTTTAAAACCGAAGAATCCAAGGCCGAAATCATCCAACTGGTCAGTTTCAACCTCGATCGGGAAGAGTACGGGGTATATGTTCTGAAAGTTCGCGAAATCATCAGAATAACCAATGTCACCCGGGTCCCGAACACCCCCTACTATGTTGAAGGGGTGATTAACCTCCGAGGCAAGGTTATTCCCATCATCTCACTGCGGAAAAAGTTTTCTCTTCCGGAAGTGGAAAACGACAAACAGACCCGCATTATCGTCATGGATGTCGATGGCGATCTGATGGGCTTCATCGTTGACTCGGTATCCGAAGTAATCCGCATCACCTCCTCCGAAATCCAGCCTCCTCCGATTGTCGTAAACGGCGGTGTTGACCAGGAATATCTGTCCGGCGTAATTAACCGGAGCGATAGACTGCTGGTCCTGCTTGACCTGGAGCGGGTTTTCTCACAGGCAGAGCGGGATTCCCTGCTGAATGCCGGCCTCTAGCAATTCGGCGCGGTAAAAGGGTCGAGGAAAAATTCAGAATATGTCCCCACCGGGCGTTTTCCCGGCACTATGTCTGACTACCTGCCGGTATTTGATCCGGCAGTGAAACAATACTTTAGTGGTTCATGGAAAAGGAGCTGAAGATGTCATTATTATGCGAAGACCAGGAGCTGTTGGAAGGCTTTCTGACAGAAACAACCGAGCTTCTCTAGAAAATGGATGACGACCTGATCGCTTTGGAAAAAGCGCCGGACAACATGGAGCTGATGAATAGTATCTTCCGCTCCATTCATACGGTTAAGGGTGCCTCCAGTTTTCTCGGTTTTGAACTTCTGGTTACCATTACGCATAAGACTGAGGATGTTCTCAACCGGCTTCGCAAAGGCGAGTTGCAGGTGACTCCCGGCATCATGGACGTTATCCTGGACGCAGCGGATCATGTCAAACTTCTGGTCAACGACATCCGCAATGGGGAAATTGTGGAGCGCGACCTGGGAGAAGTTGTCAACAACCTCATCCCGTATATTTCCGGCACCTTGCAGGAGGCCACCGTTCTCACGGAGGTTCCGAAAGAATCGGCCCCCGAAGCGGCGACGCAGCCTGTCGAATCAGAAGGTCCTGAGGAAGAGTCGGATGCAGAAGCGGAACTTGTTGCAGCTGCCCCCCCTGCCCCGCAGACGGCGCCAGCTCCGGCAAACCGGCCGGCGGCACAGAAGCCCGCACCCGCTCGAAATGAGGATATGTCCGACAACACCACCGTCAGAATCGATGTCAAACGACTTGATGATCTGATGAACCAGGTTGGCGAGATGGTTCTGGAGCGCAACAGAACCCTGCAGATGAACATCGACTACCAAAGCCGCGAGAACATGACGAACTTCGGCGAAGAATTCAGCAAATTGGCGAAGAGAATTGACTTCGTCACCTCCGAGCTCCAGATGCAGGTTCTGAAAATACGCATGATTCCGGTGGAAAAAGTCTTCAAGAAATTTCCGCGCATTGTCAGAAACCTGTCCCGCGACCTGGGAAAAGAGGTAAATCTTGAAATCATCGGCGAAGAAACGGAACTTGACCGCTCGGTCGTCGATGAAATCGGTGATCCGCTGATCCACCTGATCCGCAATGCCTTGGACCATGGACTCGAGATGCCTGAAGAGCGCGTCGCAAGCGGCAAACCGCGCTGCGGAAACGTGGTACTGTCCGCCACTCATGAAGGCAACCAGATCATCATCAGCATCAAGGATGACGGCCGCGGCATCGACCCGGAAAAACTGTCCCGCAAGGCGATTGACAAGGGTCTCGTCAGCGAGGAGCAGGTAGCGGCCATGTCGCAGAAAGAGATTCTTGACCTGATTTTCCTGCCCGGTTTCTCCACGAAAGAAAAGGCGACCGACCTTTCCGGGCGCGGCGTGGGCATGGATGTGGTCCGCACCAATATCAGAAAACTGAACGGTTTGATTGAAATCAGAAGCGAGGTCGGCAGAGGCACCGAGATCATCCTCAAGCTCCCGCTGACACTGGCAATCATCCAGTCCCTGCTGGTGGAAGTGGAAAACGAGGTTTACTCCGTCCCGCTCGCCGCGGTTCTGGAAACCCTGAAAGTCGAAACAAGCTCTTTCCACCAGATCGGTGGGCAGGAAGTATTGAAGCTGAGAGACTCGGTCCTGCCCCTCATTCGCATGCAGCGGGTCTTCGGCGTTGCCGAAAAGGACTTTTCGTCTCAGCAGAGCTATATCGTGGTCATCGGCGTTGCCGAGAAAAGGATGGGACTCATCGTATCGAGACTATTGGGTCAGCAGGAAGTCGCCATCAAGTCATTGGGCAAATACCTGGCAAAGGCGCCAGGCATCGCCGGATCTACGATTCTTGGAGACGGCCGGGTTGCCTTGATCATCGATCCGGCAGGAATTATTGAAATGGAAGAATCGGGAAGCACCGGCAGCTGGGCTGCCTAGCTCCTGCCGCGTTAACGATCAGGCATCCGAATTGCATACCCGCTCAAGGTGTCACCGTGGCAGGGATTGCACCGATCAGGACGGTGAACACTCGTGCTAGCACATAAAATTTGTACTCCAGACATTGAAACGGGTAGGAGATTTATGAAATTATCCGATGCGGATTTCGAAATTCTGCGGGACTTTATCTACAATACCTGCGGGATGTTTTTTACCATACAGAAGAAATATTTTGTTGAAAGCCGACTGATCCGCAATGCCTTGGACCATGGACTCGAGATGCCTGAAGAGCGCGTC
>JAJZQA010000231.1 GCA_021810985.1 Deltaproteobacteria bacterium | reverse complement strand
ATCAAGGGGCGAGCACTCTCGAAGCTGCTGTTCTCCCTTCCCGTGGCCCGGCAGTTGGTGGTATCCGGCGTCAGAAAGAACTTTGCCGGCGGGACCATGTTTATCAGCGGCGGGGCAGCCCTCGATCCGCGGATAGTCCAGGGATTACAGTCCCTTGGTTTCAGAATTTTCCAAGGCTACGGTGTAACGGAAACCTCTCCGGTGATCTCGGCCGAATGTCCGGGCCGGACCCGGCTCGGCTCTGTCGGGCCGGTTCTTGAGGGCGTTGAGGTAAAGATTGCGGGTGCGTGTGAGGATGGTATCGGCGAGATCCTCGTCAGAGGGCCCAACGTCATGCAAGGTTATTTCAAAAATCCGGCGGCCACTGCAGAGGTAATGACCGGCGGCTGGTACCATACCGGGGACCTGGGCCGGCTGGATGACGATGGTTTTCTCTTTATTTGTGGCAGGGTGAAAAATCTTATCGTCACTCCCAACGGGAAAAATGTCTATCCTGAGGAAGTTGAGATAGAGCTGCTGAAAAGCCCCTATATTGCCGAGGTCATGGTTTTTGGACACAGGCTCGATGCGGTTTCGGAAGAGGTGCACGCGTTGATCTTTCCCTCCCAGGAAGCCCTCGGTGAATTTGAACGGACGAGCAATGCCGCTCCCATGACCAAAGCCGACGTCGAGGCTCTGATCCGGAACGAGGTGCTGAAGGCGTGCAAAGGGTTGGCCGATTACAAGCGGGTGAAGAAATTTACCCTGCGGGAGGATGAGTTCCCCAAGACCACGACCCGCAAGATCAAGCGGTTCGCCGTGGAGGCGGACGTGTCGATAGGCTGAGCCGACGGCTTCGGAGGCCTTTCCGAACCGCACCGTTGAGTACTTGTGCTTCGGGCTGCGTCAGTGCTCGTGGTAGCCGAGAACCACCAGGAGGCAGCTACCGTCGGCAATGACGTTGATATTGTGTTCTTGGCACTTGCTGACCGCTGCGCTGTTTTCGGCACCGGGCTGCATCCAGATATTTTTAATGCCTTTCTGAATGGCCAGATCCACGATCTTTTCCGTCACGGACGGCGGGGTGATGATCGAGATGCTGGTGACCTCGTCCGGCAGATCAAGAACCGTTGCGACGCAGGGGATCCCTTCGATTTCCTTTTCCTTCGGATTTACCGGGATAACTTGATAGCCATTCTGCAGGTAGCAGCGAAGCACCTTGTTGCCGTATTTGTCCCGATTTGTTGACGCCCCCACAACACCATAGACATTTGCATCGAGGAAGATGTCGATTCGTTCCGGCATGTTCATGTTATTTCTCCTTTGCTACGAATACTTCTCGTGAGTTGTACCTTTCCTGCTATCCTGTTGCAAGATGAAATCGTATAATCACGCACTTGCCCCCACATTTTACCGGCAGTGCTACGTATCCGGCAGATCCTGAAAAGAATTGGAAACACGGTTCATGTTGAAGATCCTTATTGATAATCCACTCCTGCTCCTGTTCCTCGTTGCGGCAATCGGCTATCCACTCGGGCGTATCAAGATCCGCGGCAGTAGCCTGGGAGTCGCCTCGGTGCTTTTTACCGGGCTGGCGGTAGGTTCCCTCCACCCGGAGCTGAAGCTGCCGGAAATCATCTACATCCTTGGGGTTGCCCTCTTCGTCTATACGGTCGGTCTGGCTAATGGCCCGGCCTTTCTCGCCTCACTCCGGCGGCAAGGTCTGCGGGATAATCTTCTGGTTGTGGGTATCCTGATCTTTGCCGCTGGCCTGACGTTAGCGGCCCAGAAGCTTTTTCAGCTGCGACCGGCCCTCGCGAGCGGGATGTTTGCCGGATCACTCACCAATACTCCGGCTCTGGCGGCGATCCTTGACATCATCAAGCATACCGTACCTCGGGAGATGCTCAACCGGTTTCTGGTTGATCCGGTTGTAGGTTATTCCATAACCTATCCGATGGGTGTTATCGGTTCGATCCTTTCGATCAGCTTTCTGCAGCGGCTCTGGAAGGTCGATTACGCCGCCGAGGCAAAACAGCTCCGCAACCTTGGGGTCGCAACCGAGCCGCTCCGTAACATCACTATCCGGGTAACCTCCGCGGCGGCGCTGGGAGTCAGCATAGAGGAGCTGCGGCGCAGAAATGGCTGGGACATAATTTTCGGCCGGATACGGCATGACGATTCCGTCTCCTTGGCCGACTCCAACTCGCACTTTGACTTCGGGGACCTGGTGACCGCGGTCGGAATCCGGGAGGAACTGGAAAGGGTCACCCGCTTTCTCGGTGAAAAGAGTGAAAGCGAACTGGACCTGGATCGCCGGGAATTCGATTACCGCCGGATCTTCGTCTCCAACCCGAAACTTGTCGGTCGTCGCTTGCGCGACCTGCGCTTGAAGGAAAACCACGGGGCGCTGATTACCCGGATCCGGCGGGGAGATAACGACGTCCTTGCCAACGGCGACACGGTGCTGGAACTGGGCGACCGGGTGCGGGTGATTACCGATCGCGAAAGAATTGACTCCTTGAGCGCCTTTTTCGGCGACTCCTACCGGGCGGTCAGCGAGGTGGATATTCTCACTTTCAGTCTCGGCTTGGCCCTTGGCCTGTTTCTCGGCACGCTGCTGATCCCCCTGCCCGGAGGCTCCGAACTGCGGCTCGGTTTCGCCGGTGGCCCACTGCTGGTTGCTCTGGTGCTCGGGACCCTCGGCCGCACCGGCCCCCTGGTCTGGACCCTGCCGTACGGTGCCAACCTCACCCTGCGGCAGATCGGCCTGATTCTGTTCCTTGCCGGTGTCGGCACACGGGCCGGCTACGGATTCATCACCACCTTTACCCAGGAAGGTGGTCTCCTGCTCTTCGGCACCGGGATCTTTATCAGCTGTACCGTTGCCGTTTCCATGCTCTGGATCGGTTATCGGCTGCTGAAGATACCGATGAGTCTTCTCATCGGCATGCTGGCCGGACTCCAAACCCAGTCGGCGGTACTTGCCTATGCCCTCGAACAGAGCCGGAACGAGCTGCCGACGGTCGGCTATGCTTCAGTGTATCCGGTTGCCACCATTACCAAGATCCTTTTGGCGCAGCTGTTGCTTACGATGTTGATGAGATAAAAACGGTTGAAGGTAGAAGACTGACGGTGGAGAGTAAACATATTTTCCTGGTTGTTTTTAGGGTTAATTAAACTATTGAGTACTATTTTCACATTTAAAGGAGAAAATTTCTTGAAACAGAATATTCCGGAAAAAGGCGCGGTCGTGCAGCGTGACCGCGAAACCTATGCGATCAAGGTTCACATGCCCGGAGGGTTCACCACGCCGCAGGCACTGCGGACGGTGGCAGATGTGGCGGAGCGCCACGAAATTCCCACGGTCAAGGTTACCATTGCTCAGCGCATCGCCCTGATCGGCATTCCCGAGGAAAAGATCGATGCGGTTCGCGCGGATCTGGGCGATTTGGAAGATGGCGCCACCGGTCTCTGCATCCGCTACGTGAAGATGTGCCCGGGCGCTACCTGGTGCAAGCGGGGACAGCAGGTTACCTATGATCTCGGGATGGAGATGGACAACAAGTTTCACCGGCTCCAGGTACCGTGGAAGTTTAAGATGGCGGTATCCGGTTGTCCGAATGACTGCACCGAGGTCTGCATCCGCGACCTGGGTCTGATTGGGACCAGCAAAGGCTGGAATATCATGCTTGGCGGGAACGGCGGCTCGCGTCCGCGCTTTTCTTCCCTGTTGCTGGAAAATGTCCCCACGGAGAGCGAGGCCTTGACAGCGCTGGAGAAGGTAGTTGCCTGGACCCAATCACTTGACAAAAAGTGCCGGATCGGTAAGGTTGTTGAGGAATTGGGGATCGAGGCGATCCGGGAAGAAATTTTCGGCAAGTGACTAGTATGTAGTGATAATTACAGTACAAGAAAGGAAAATAATCATGCCGGTCATTACCCTTGATATCGGTATCACCAGTCTGGAAAAGAAAGCTGCCCTGGTGAAAGAGTTAACCGCAAAGGCCAGCGAGATAACCCAGATCCCCGAGGACAAGTTCGTTGTTTTAATCAACGAACTGGAACGTGACAATATCGGGATCGGCGGTAAGCTTCTGTCGGAAATCATGAAATAGCGGATTGCCGGACCGGGCGGCGAAGCTTGCCTGTAATCTGGACGTTTTTAACCGGAACCGTGGTGTGAAAAACGAAATCAAAAAAAAGGGCGGCGCCATGGTTATGCCTTTGTCATCGCCGGAAAAATTAGGGTTGATGAATTTCATGGCTGCGCTATACTCTCTCTGAAGCTTTTAGCTTCTCCTTTTGGTTCTTCCCCTGCAGATTTTTTCTCGATAAATCTGCAGGGGGTTTTTTTATCGCCAGTAATTGTCTGATCTTGTGTGTTCGTTTATGTACTGTCCGAGATGGCATTCCGCCCTGCAAGGTATCTAGTTTGAAAGGAATCTATGAGTAGCTCATCAAAACCGGTCTATCCCGAGGAGGTACGGCGGAGTGCCATTGCCTCCTCCTATCCTGTGCTCTATGACCTTCTGGAGTCGTGCAAATCTCTGCTGTCTTTGTGTACGGCAGGCACTCCGGAGAGTGTTTCCATCATCCAGTCAGCTGAAAAAGCAATTCTTCGTGCGGAAAAAGAACTGAACCGGGGCTGGAAAAAGCATCCTCTTCA
>JAJZQA010000230.1 GCA_021810985.1 Deltaproteobacteria bacterium | reverse complement strand
AAGATCCGGTCTGCGAACTGGAAACCGACAAGGTAACCCTGGAAATCAATGCCGATGCGGACGGCATCCTCTCCATTCTGGTGCCGGAGGGAGAAACCGTCCCGATCGGAACCGTCATCGCCACGATCCGGGAAACAGACAGCCCGCTTGAAATGCAGCCGGCCCTCTCTCCCGCCGCCCGAAAGCTGGCACGCGCCAAAGATGTCCGCCCCGAATCGATCAAGGGTAGCGGGAAGAAAGGCCGGATTCTCGCGGAAGATCTCCTCAAGGATGAAACCACCGCTTCGTCTGAAGACCAGCCGGCGCCAGCTTCACCGGAGCAGTCCGGAACCGGCGCGGACTCTGCCGGTCCGGAAAAGCAGGAGACGCCCGCCGCACCTGCCAAAGCGGAAGAGCCTCCCCCCTACGTAACGCACACGGAACGTCCGGTTACCAGAAAAGCCATGACCCCGATCCGCAAGCGAATTGCGGAGAGATTGGTCGACGCCCGGCAACAGACCGCGATGGTGACCACCTTCACCGAGGTCGACATGGGGCGGGTGATTGCCCTGCGGCGAAAACACAAGGATTATTTCCAACAACATCATGGTGTATCTCTCAGCTACATGCCCTTCTTCGTCAAGGCCTGCGTCGAAGCCCTGACTGATTTTCCGGCGGTGAATGCCCGCATTGACGGTGATGACATTGTCTATCAGCATTTCTATGACATCAGCATCGCCGTAAGTGGCGAAAAAGGTCTGGTTACGCCGGTGCTTCGGGATGCGGATCAGCTGCCCTTCCAGGAAATCGAGCGCACCATCAGCGGTTTCGTCGAAAAAGTGCGGACCAACACTCTGTCAATCAAGGATCTCGAAGGCGGGACCTTTACCATCAGCAATGGCGGGGTCTTCGGCTCGCTCCTGAGCACACCGCTCATCAACCCGCCCCAGAGCGCGATCCTCGGCATGCACCTTATCCAGGATCGACCCGTTGCACTCCTGGGGAAGGTGGTGATCAGGCCGATGATGTATCTGGCCCTCTCCTATGACCACAGGATTATTGACGGCCGGGAAGGGGTCCAGTTCCTCAAGAGGATCAAGGAAAGCCTGGAAGAACCGGATGAAAAGCTGCTGGGTGCATGAACCACGAGATTTTACAAAAAAAAATTCCTCGGTTGAAGGTTCTTCCTCAGCCTCGTTTACAACAAAATATATTCTGGAGGTTTTTGCATGGCCGACGATAGATTCGACCTGATCGTCATCGGTGCCGGCCCTGGTGGATATACCGCGGCAATCCGGGCAACCCAGCTCGGGATGAAGGTGGCGTTGGTGGAAAAAAGGACCTCCCTCGGCGGGGTCTGCCTGAATGAGGGTTGTATCCCCAGCAAGGCCCTGCTTTATTCGAGCGAACTGTTCGCCAAGGCCCGGGACGGTTTTGCCCGCCACGGGATTGTAATGAAAGGGCTAAAGCTCGACCTGGCGCAAATGATGGCCCGGAAAGAGGAAATCGTCGGGAAACTGGCAGACGGGATCGCCTACCTGGTCAAAAAGAACCGCATCCAGCGCATCCAGGGAAGTGGAAAACTTGCCGGAGCGCGCAAGGACGGTCTTCAGGTTGTTGCGGTAACCTCCGCAGAGAGCCCGGCAATCCCCCAGCTGATTAATGGCAAGCGGGTTCTTCTGGCAACCGGCAGCCATCCCGTAGAACTTCCCCAGCTTCCCTACGACGGAAAGCAGGTGGTCAGCTCCCGTGAAGCCCTGTCCTTCAGTTCCGTACCGGAGCATCTGCTCATTATCGGTGCGGGATATATCGGCCTGGAGCTCGGCTCGCTCTGGAACCGGCTCGGCAGCAAGGTAACGGTGATCGAGGCGCTCCCCTCGTTCCTTCCCCACACGGATGGACAGGTTGCGGAAGCACTGCTGCGCTCGCTCACCAGGCAGGGAATCCGCTTTCTGTTTAACGCAAAAGTGGCGGGGATGGACCCCGTGCAGGAGAAAATGAAAGTACGGATTGAAATTTCCGGAGCCGCGGAAGAAGTGGAGTGCGACAAAATTCTCGTTTCCATCGGCAGGGCTCCGGAAACCTCCGGCCTGGGACTTTCCGAAGCAGGGGTCCGGCTCGATGAGAAGGGCAGGATAACGGTCGGCAAAGACTATCAGACCAGTTCCCCCGAAATTTTCGCCATCGGCGATCTGGTCTCCGGACCGCTTCTGGCCCACAAGGCAATGGAAGAAGGCATCGTTTGCGTGGAACGTATGACTGGGCAGGCTTCCCTGGTGGAGTACGATTTCATCCCGTCCGTTACCTACACCATGCCGGAGGTTGCATCGGTGGGCAAAACCGAAGAGCAGCTCAGGGAATCCGCAATCCCCTATGTCAGCGGCAGGTTCCCCTTCTCGGCGAACGGACGTGCCCGCTGTCTGGATGATGCCGAAGGGTTCGTCAAAATCCTGGCCCAGAAAGATACCGGCCGGGTCCTAGGCGTCCATATCTTCGGCCCCCATGCCTCAGAACTGATCGGCGAAGCGGTCACCGTCATCAGCTACGGCGGCAGCGCCGAGGATATCGCCCTGACGTTCCACGCCCACCCCACCCTCTCGGAGGCATTGAAAGAAGCGGCCCTGGACTCGCAAAGCAGGGCGATCCATGCTTGAAAAGCCGCTGAACCGGCAAAAGGATTGATACTTGTTCAGTAGTATCCGATTAGAAACTTGCACATTGCAATATAGACTGTCCCTTCGGGACGTAAGCAAAAACCTGACCGAACACTGCTGATTCCGGCAAGGCATTCTATTTCCAGTATTCATTTTACTTTGTACTGACCAAAGGAGGATGTAATGGCTAGCGATGATTTAAAGGTCCCGGTGGAAAAACTCAGGTGGGTCTGCGATACGGATCAATTCGATTTCGAGACAACCGATGAACTCCCCGATCTGGAAGACACTATTGGCCAGGAAAGAGCACTCCGGTCCATCGACCTGAGCCTCGGAATGTCGGAAAATGGTTATAATCTCTACATTTCCGGGGAAGCGGGAACCGGGCGAACCACGTCCATCATGAAACTGCTGAAAAAGCGGGCCAAACATGAACCGGCTCCCCATGATTGGTGCTATGTCCACAATTTCAAGTCCCCCGACAATCCGATAGCCCTCGCGCTCACGGCCGGCATGGGAAACGAGCTGGAAAAGGACATGCGGGAACTGCTCACCACGGTCCGGAACGACATCCCCAAGGCGCTGGAGAGCAAGGACTACGAAAACCAGAAATCAGCTATTGTCCAGAAAACCCAGGAAAAGAACAATGCGCTTTTTTCGAACCTGGAGGAGGAAGCGAAGAAAAAGGGTTTTTCTCTACAAAGAACGGTCTCGGGACTGGTCATGGTTCCCCAGAAAGAGGACCGGAACTTCACCCAGGAAGAATATGAAGCTCTTCCCCCGGAAGAGCAGAAAAAAATCGATAAAATCGGCAACGCTCTCAAGGAAAAGCTGGCCGATCTGATCAGCAAGATTCGCGAAAATGAAAAAACCGTCAAGGAGGCCTTGGCCAATCTTGACCGGAGCCTGGGCCTGTCCGCGGTTGGCCACTATATTGACCCGTTGAAGATAAAATATGCCGAGTTCCCCCGCGTTATCGCCTATCTGGACGAGGTACAGGAAGATATCCTGCTGAACCTGGAAGATTTCAAGGGTGTCCAGCAGCAACCACAATTACCCGGCCTCAAACTTCCGGCTCAGACGCCATCATTTGAACGCTATATCGTCAACCTCTTCGTGGACAACTGCGAACAGTGCGGTGCTCCCGTGGTTTTTGAGGCAAACCCGACTTATAACAATCTCTTCGGCCGCATCGATCACGTCATGCAAATGGGCGGCGTTGCCACGACAAATTTCACTCTCATCAAGCCAGGAGCCCTGCATAAGGCAAACGGCGGCTACCTTGTGGTAAATGCACGGGATATTCTGACAAGTCCCTTCTCCTGGGAAGCCTTGAAGCGCACCATCCGCAACAGTGAAATAAAGATCGAAGACGTCCTGGAACAATACCGGATCATCACGGTAGTTTCCTTGAAGCCGGAACCGATCCCGATGCAGGCCAAAATCATCATGATCGGCTCCCCGTGGATCTATTACCTGCTCTTTCATCTTGAGCCGGATTACCGGAAATTTTTCAAGGTCAAGGCCGACTTCGAAACCAGAATCGGAAAAACCCCCGAAATAATAAAAGACTACGCCCTGTTCATTTCATCGCACTGCAGCAGGGAACGGCTGCGTCCCTTCGACAAGGGAGCAGTGGCCGGTATCATCGAATACTCCAGCCGCATGGTTGAAGACCAGGAAAAGTTCTCCACCCAGTTCATGGAAATTGCCGACCTGATCCGCCTGCATCTGGAGGATTTGGGCCTGCAGGTGACATGTGCAGCCGATGGAATCACCGGGCTGGAACTGGCGCGCAGCGGCATATTCGACTTGATCGTGCTGGATCTGATGTTGCCCGGGCTGAACGGTCTGGAGGTGTGCCGCGCACTGCGTGCAGATACCGGCCATTACACGCCGATCCTGATGCTGACCGCCAAGGCCAGTGAAATCGATCGCGTAGTGGGGCTGGAACTGGGGGCGGATGATTATCTGGGCAAGCCGTTCAGCATCCCGGAATTGCAGGCGCGCGTAAAG
>JAJZQA010000229.1 GCA_021810985.1 Deltaproteobacteria bacterium | reverse complement strand
TACCAGACGCAGGTTCGACTCGATCATCTTGTCACGAGCCGCCTTGTCGCCAAGGTCGATTCGTCGGGCAAGCGCCTTTTCTTCGTCCGGAGTCAATAGTGATGTTTTCTGAATTTCCCGCAGATAGTGTTTGATTGCATCGTCGTAATGTCCGTCATAGACAACCTTTACTTCTTCTTCAGGTTCGTCGGACAGCACATCCTCAGGTTCCGCTGTAGCAACAGGTTCGGGTTCATCTATGCTCTCCGGCTCTTCAACATCTTCAAGAAGTCTATCGCTCACAGTGCATCCCCCTAAGATTAGTAGGTATCCGAAATATCAGTTGTCCAGGCAAAAAGCTGGTTTACGCGATGTAAAGAGCCTGGAAAGCAGCAGAATCAACTATTCCGCTTCCCAGCCATGCTTGCCAATCAATTTCACGAACCGGCATCCGATTGACTGCTCAACGGAGACAGCTCCATCCGTCCCCTTCCGCACCCGCACCAGTGTTTGAGAAACCTGACTCCCGACCGGCAGCACCAGGCACCCGCCCGGGGCCAACTGTCTGACAAGGTCCTCAGGAATTTCTGGAGCACCGGCCGTAACGATAATAGCATCAAAGGGCGCTTCTTCCGGCCAGCCGCAGGTGCCATCATCAACCTTGATATTGACATTCAAAAGGCCGAGACTGTCCAGAACCTTACGGGCGCGCATGGCCAGAGGACGAATTCTTTCAATGGTATAGACCCGGTCGGCAAGCACGGCAAGAATGGCTGCCTGATAGCCAGAACCGGTTCCAATTTCGAGAACCCTTTCCTTGCCTTTCAGTTCCAGCAATTCCGTCATCAGGGCAACCATATAGGGCTGCGAAATTGTCTGTTTTTCTCCGATTGGCAGAGGGGTGTCGTTATAGGATTGTGACGCCATGGCCTCTTCAACGAACAAATGTCGCGGAACTTTCAGCATCGCATCGATGACGCGACGGTCGCTGACCCCCCGCCCGACAACCTGGGTCTCTACCATCCTTTTTCGTGCTATATCGTAATTCATCCCTCTCCTCAACTCCGATCTACGGAGTGAGATTTATATCAAAGACCGGCGCAAATGTCCAACATAACGGTTCAGTTTCCGGAACTACTCCAGTTCCCAGCTGCGCAGCACCTGAATGGAGGTGTAATTCGTCAGATCCAGATGGAGGGGGGTTATGGAAACATGGCCCCGTGAGACAGCATAGAAATCAGTTCCCTCAAGATCAAGGAACGACAATTCAGTGCTTCCTATCCAGTAATATTTTTGTCCCCTCGGATCCAGATTATCAACGATGCTCCCCTCATAACGTCTTCGCCCCTGACTGGTGATGCAGGAAGAAAGCAATCTGTCCGGAGGAAGATCCGGCACATTTACATTCAGAAAAGTATCGTCGGGAAGGCCCTTCTGGTGGATCTGCCGGGCAAGCTTCACGGCAAAGACCGCGGCTGAATCGTAGTGTGATCCCAGCCCTTGGGCAACCAGGGAAACGGCAAAGGCGGGAATCCCCATCAGGGTTGCCTCCATCGCCGCGGCAACTGTACCGGAATAGGTCACGTCATCCCCGAGATTCGCACCACGGTTGATGCCGGAGACAACAATGTCAGGAGTAAAGGAAAGAAGATTGTGAATTCCGAGGTTGACACAGTCGGTCGTGGTTCCATCAACGGCAAAGAGCTCAGGCCCCACCTGCTGAGCCCGGAGAGGGTGATGAAGGGTCAGGGCATGTCCGACGGCACTCCGTTCCCGGTCAGGCGCGACCACGACAACATCACCAATTGTCCTGAGTGCCGTTGCAAGGGCTTGGATACCCGGAGCATGAATTCCGTCGTCATTGGTTACGAGTATTTTCATGGGGCCGGCTGGTTATCCTCAACAGTTAGATTGTACTAGGGGCAAATAGACAACGCAGATCCAGACCATTATTTACAGGTACCGAGGCGCTTCCCCTTGACCTTCATGGTCATTTTCTGGCCATGACTATTCATCTTCATCACCGAGGTATACGAATCGTTGCCGAAAACAGTTTCTCCAGTCATGGTTGCGGCATTTTCACCGGTACACTTCATTTTCCAGGATACTTTGTTAGATGAAGTCTTCAGGTCGGTCACAACACAATTCTTATCGCGGGAGATAATTTTCTTCTGGTCTGAAACGTCATTTTTCGTGTAGCAGTGTTTCATGACCGTGGCAGGCATCTTCATGGGCATTCCCGGCATTTCCATTTGCGTTGTTACCTCCCACAGTCCCTCGCGAATTGTATCAGCGGCAAGGGTAACAGCAGGTACCAACAGCAGGGCAAGGGAAGTAAAGATTGCTTTTCTCATAGGCTACTCCTTCTTTTCCAGGTTAGTGTCTCAAGCTAAGTAAATTTTCAGCAAACCAGGTAACGAAACGGCATAACCAGCCGCACGGAAACACGGTACGATTTTTAAGAAACTATCAATTCCCGAGAGATATTTCAATGAATTATCTGCAATCTGGCGAAAGAATCATTCTACCAACTTCAAACAAAGCGCAAATGTCATATCAAGGCCGGACACGGGATGATTAGCATCGAGAGTCACCCCGGTTAAGCTGACCAGGCTAAACCAAGATCATCATGAAAAAACCCCCGACATTCCTCTTCAGAATACGGGGGCTTTTTGCTGCAATGTTTCATCGATGATCTGTCACTCGCCCAAATAGGTGTAGCCCTGAAGAGTCCGGTCGAGAAGTTCCAGAAAGTGGCTGCTTTCCTCAATGGAGATCTTGCGGGAGGCAACGCTCTTTTCCAGGTTGTCCCGGACGGTCTTCAACACCTTGCTCCCCTCATACTGGACATACTTGAGACTTTCCCAAGTGGCGTCGCCGTTAATCACGGTGTCGATCTTGTAATTGGTTTTTTTGTTGAAGGTGATGTGCACCGCATTGGTATCGCCGAATAGGTTGTGCATGTCGCCCAGAATCTCCTGGTAAGCGCCGATCAGAAAGAAACCGATGAAATATTTCTCATCGCTGCGAATCTTATGTATGGGGAGATATTTCGTCCGGCCGTTCTCACCGACGAAGCTGGTGATTTCCCCGTCGGAATCGCAGGTAATATCGGCGATGGAAGCGAGCACATCAGGTTTCTGGTTGAGACGTTGAATGGGTACAATGGGAAACAGTTGGTCGATGGCCCAAGAGTCGGGAACCGACTGAAAGAGGGAAAAGTTGGCGAAATAGGTCTGGCGCAAGCTGAGCTTGAAGTTCTGCAACTCTTCGGGAATCGGTTTAATTCTTTCGACAATACTGTTGATCTTCCTGATGATCTTACTGCACAACCATTCGGCAAGGGCCCGATCGCTCAGGTTCAGGTAACCGAGATTGAACAGGCTGACCGCCTCCTGAATGAGCTGGATGGTGTCATGATAATCTTCGCGCAGGGAATGCCGGTCAATACTCTGGTAGATGTCCACCAGTTTCTTGACCGTGGGGGACAACTTCTCCCGCTCCTCCAGCATGGATTCGTAATCCGGCATGATATTCTGAGTATTGGTATCGAGCACATTGGTAACCAGCACCGAATAGTGGGCTACCGTCGCACGTCCCGACTCGGAGATGATGTTCGGACAGTCGACCCCCGCCTCGTCACAGATATTTTTGACCTGGTAGATGACGTCATTGGCATATTCTTCGATGGAGTAATTGACGCTGGAAAAATAACTGGATTTGGAGCCGTCGTAATCGACGCCAAGGCCGCCGCCGATATCCAAATATTGCAGGTTGACGCCGAGTTTTTTCATTTCCACGTAAACGCGGGTTCCCTCGATCAGGGCATTTTTGATCTTATCGATCTTGGTTATCTGGCTGCCGATATGAAAGTGAAGCAGGCTGACGCTATCAACCAGGTTATTTTCCCGCAGGATACCGATGGCGGCGATCAGTTCGGAAATTTTGAGACCGAATTTGGCATCCTCTCCCCCGGAGGTAGCCCACTTGCCGGTACCTTTCGAGGAAAGCTTGACCCTGATGCCCAGTTTCGGGGTGATGCCGGTTTTTTTGGCCAACTCGATGATCTTTTCCAGCTCGAAGAGTTTTTCCACGACAATGGTAATGTCATAGCCCACCCTGGTCGCATAAAGAATCGTTTCGATAAACTCGGTGTCCTTGTAGCCATTACAAATAATCGGCAGACCGTTTCCCGTGGCAAGTGAGATGGCGGCGACAAGTTCCGGCTTCGATCCAGCCTCAAGTCCTAAATCAAATTTCTTACCGAATTTGGTAATCGCCTCGACGACCTGCCGCTGCTGATTAACCTTGATCGGATAAAATGTCTGGTATTTGGCCGGATAATTATTTTCCTGGATTGCATTCTTGAAGACCCGATTGATGCTGGCAATACGCCCTTCGAGGATATTCATGAAACGGAGCAGAATGGGCGGCTTGATCTTACGCTTGATCAGATCGTCGATCAATGCCCGGAGGTCGATCGAATGTTTAGAATTGGGCGAAGGGTGCACACAAATATTCCCTTTTTTATTGATGGAGAAAAGCTCCGACCCCCAATTGTTGATATTGTATATTTCTGCAGACTCATTGATCGACCAGCGTTCCATAGGCAATGTACCAACCTTTACATAATATAGTAGGGGCGCTGCTTGCCGCGCCCTTGCCGAATTGAAAAACAAGGGC
>JAJZQA010000228.1 GCA_021810985.1 Deltaproteobacteria bacterium | reverse complement strand
TAAGGCAGAGGTCCCGTACAGTCAGTTCAAGGATGAGCTGGCCCGGGATAATATTAAAGAGATTACCCTGAAAGGCTCACTCCTCAATGGGGCCTTCAAGTCAAAGGTTCTACCCGCGCGAGTTGCCGGAAAGGAAAGTCCGCCTAAGGCAACGACGAATTTTTTCACGGTTCTTCCGGGGATTGATGATCCCGCCTTGATGGCGGAACTGCAGGCCAAGAAAGTTCTGGTAAAGGCAATCTCGACGGAATCCTCCCCTTTTACCACCGCATTGCTTTACCTGATTCCCTGGCTCCTCATTATCGGGGTCTGGGTTTTTTTTGCTCGCAGTATGAAGGGACAGGGGCCGGGAACCATGATGGGTGGGTTTGCCAAGTCAGGGGCCAAGTTGCATGATGCCCAGAAGACCACCGTCACCTTTGCCGATGTGGCCGGCATGGAAGAAGCAAAACAGGAATTACACGAAGTTGTGGAATATCTGAAGGAACCGAAGAAGTTTGAACGGATCGGCGGCAAGGTTCCGCGAGGGATACTGCTCGTCGGACCTCCTGGTACCGGGAAAACCCTATTGGCGAGGGCTGTTGCCGGTGAAGCGGGGGTGGCCTTTTTCAGTATTTCCGCGTCCCAGTTTATTGAGATGTTTGTCGGTGTCGGTGCCAGCAGGGTGCGCGATCTCTTTGCCGTGGCGCGGAAAGAGTCGCCGAGCATCATATTTATCGACGAGTTGGATGCGGTCGGCCGGAGTCGCGGCGCTGGCTTCGGCGGTGGCCATGATGAGAGGGAGCAGACGCTCAATCAGCTTTTGTCCGAGATGGACGGTTTTGAGTCCCATGAAGAGGTTATTGTCTTATCCGCCACAAACCGGCCTGATGTCCTTGATCCGGCGCTCCTCAGGCCCGGCCGGTTTGATCGCCGCGTTGTCATTGAACGCCCTGACTGGCGTGACCGGGAAAGCATCCTCAAGGTGCATACCCGAAAAACCCCTCTTTCGGCGGATGTGGATCTGGCCGTTATTGCCAAGGGTACTCCCGGCATGACCGGTGCCGACCTGGAGAGCCTGGTCAACGAAGCTGCGATTCTGGCAGCCCGTGAAAACTCCGAAACAGTAACGATGAATCATCTGGAGCTTGCCAAGGATAAGGTCTTGATGGGCGGCGAGAGAAAGCTCTACCTCTCTGACCAGGAGAAGCGGATAACGGCAATCCACGAGTCCGGGCATGTACTCGTGGCAAAGCTTCTGCCCGGAACCGATCCTGTCCACAAAGTGACGATTATCCCCCGCGGCATGGCATTGGGCGTCACCCAACAGCTTCCCGAAGATGATCGGCATCATTATCCGAAATCCTACCTCGTCAACAGGCTTTCCGTTGTGCTTGGCGGGAGGGTTGCGGAACGACTGATATTTAACGATGTTTCCACCGGTGCCCAGAGTGACTTGAAGATCGTCACCGAACTGGCGGAGAAAATGGTCTGTCAGTGGGGAATGAGCGACAAAATCGGCCCGGTAACCTTCAGCCGTGGCGAGGAACATCCCTTCCTAGGTATGAAGCTGGCCCAGGAAAAGTCATTTTCCGAACAAATGGCCTGGCAGATCGATCAGGAAATTACCGTTGTGATCAAGGATGCGGAAGACCGGGCTATGGAGATTCTCTCCTCCAATCGCAACCTGCTGGAAGCACTGGCAACAGCTCTTCTTGAAGAGGAAACACTGGACCGCGCCAGGATTGACAGCATTCTGGCCAGTGCCTGATACAAAATCCGGGAGATACCATGCAAAGAGTGCGAAAAAGCGGCATCCTTCTGCATCCGACCTCTCTGCCGGGACCCGGCGGCATCGGGTCTTTCGGAGTCGAGGCGCGCAAGTTCATCGATTTTCTCCACGCAGCCGGTCAATCTCTCTGGCAGGTTCTGCCCCTTGGCTACACTTCTTATGGCAACTCACCGTACATGTGTTACTCGGCCTTTGCCGGCAATCCATTGCTCATTGATCTCGAACGTCTCGTTGCGGAAGGGGATCTGAGCGCAAACGTTCCACGGGGTGATTTCCCCGCCGGGCGGGTTGACTATCAGAGTGTCCAGGAATTCAAGCGGGATGTGCTTCGAAGCGCGGCCGTCACGTTCTTTGCCGGTGGCAGGAATGCGAGAATGGAGGATTTCTGGCATTTCTGCGATACGACTCCCTGGCTCCATGATTTTGCCTTGTTCATGGCGTTGAAGGAACAGTATCCGGGCCTGGCCTGGTGTGATTGGCCGGAAGCTATCGTTTGCCGTGATCCCGCTGCCTTGGCGACGGCCTCCGCGGACCTCGGCCCCAGGATCGGTGAGTACAAATATCAGCAGTGGCAGTTTTTCCGGCAGTGGCGCCAGTTGCGGGAGTATGCCGCGCAGCAGGGTGTCGGAATTTTCGGCGATATCCCGATTTTTGTTGCCTACGATTCCGTAGATGTCTGGGCAAACCGTCACCTTTTCCTTCTTGACAAGGCGGGTCGACCGACTGTGGTTGCCGGAGTTCCCCCCGATTATTTCAGCAAGACCGGGCAACTGTGGGGGAATCCGCTCTATAACTGGGATGCCATGGCCCAGGACGGCTATGCCTGGTGGCTGGAACGGGTCAGATCTTCCCTTGATCTGTATGATCTGATACGGATCGATCATTTTCGGGGTTTTGCGGCCTGCTGGGAGGTGCCGTACGCTGAAAAAACGGCCATTAAAGGCCGCTGGCAGCCGGGTCCCGGTGAGTCCTTGTTTTCCTCTCTTGCCGCGGCGCTTGGCGAGTTGCCGATCGTTGCGGAAGATCTCGGCGTCATTACTCCAGACGTGGAGGCCTTGCGGGACGGTTTTTCTTTTCCCGGAATGAAGATACTTCAGTTTGCCTTCGGCTCCGGTCCGGACAATCCCTATCTTCCCCATAATCATGTCCGCAATTCCGTCATCTATACCGGCACGCACGATAATGACACCACTTTAGGCTGGTTCAGCGCTCTTTCCGCCCGGGAAAAGAAGCAGGTTCTCCGCTATCTCGATCGCAGCGCGGATACTATTGTCTGGGAACTGATCCGGACCGCGTCAGCTTCAGTGGCGGATACGTGCATCCTGCCACTTCAAGACCTGCTGGAACTTCCCGGAGACGCACGTATGAATCTGCCCGGAGTCGCAGGTGGTAACTGGTCCTGGCGTTTTAACGACGGAGTGTTGACGGCTAAACATGCCAAACGGCTTTTTGGTTTGACGGAAACTTACGGCAGAATCAGCAAGCGGTAAGTACAGTTTTATGGTTTTATTTGTTGGTGCATTGTGACGGTCTCAATCTTTACCAATTACATTGGCATTGACAAACAGGGGGCTCTTTCGTATCCTTTCCAAAACGAAATAGTGAAACCTTCTTATCAAGAGTGGTGGAGGGACAGGCCCCGTGAAACCACAGCAACCGGCCCGCAAGGGTGTCAGGTGCTAAATCCTGCCGGTTAGGAAAGATGGGAAAGGTGCTTTATGGCGGTAGTAGAGAATAAAGCCCCTTCTTATCAGGAGAGGGGGCTTTTGTCGTTCAGGAAAGATGAAACGTAATAACTATCTTCAACCAAAGGGGGAATTCCCATGCCGGAAAACAAATTCAGCTTTGATACTCTTACTCTGCATGCCGGGCAGGTGCCCGATTCCGCGACCCTGTCGCGTGCCGTTCCCATCTATCAGACTTCATCGTATGTTTTTCGCAGCTCGGAACATGCCGCAAAGTTGTTTGCCCTGGAAGAGCCGGGAAATATCTATACGCGAATCATGAACCCGACAACCGATGTGCTGGAAAAGCGGATGGCCGAACTGGACGGCGGGGTCGGCGCTCTTGCCGTGGCTTCGGGACAGGCTGCCATTACCTTCGCGGTGCTCAATATTACCCAGGCGGGGCAGAATATCGTCTCCACCGATTCCCTCTACGGCGGTACCTACAACCTTTTTCACTATACCCTGCCGAAACTCGGCATCAAGGTGAAATTCGTTGACAGCTCGGATCCTGAAAACGTGCGAGCGGCCATTGATGAAAATACCCGCCTTGTCTATACCGAGTCGGTGGGAAATCCGAAGAACAATGTGGATGATTTCGAGGCCATTGCCGCCATTGCCCACCAGGCGGGTATTCCCTTTGTTGTGGACAATACCGTGACCACGCCCTATCTTTTCAAGCCCCTCGAGCATGGGGCGGATATCGTCGTCTATTCGCTCACCAAGTTCATCGCCGGTCACGGTACGAGTATCGGCGGTTGCGTTGTCGACGGTGGTACCTTTCCCTGGAACAACGGCAAGTTTCCCGAATTCACCGAACCTGACCCTTCCTATCACGGGATCCGCTTCTGGGAAGCCTTGGGGAGCCTTTCTTATATCATCAAGATGCGGGTTGAGCTCCTTCGCGACATCGGAGCGCCCCTCTCGCCGTTCAATGCCTTCCAGATTCTGCAGGGGCTGGAAACACTCCATGTCCGCATGCCGCGTCACGTTGAAAACGCCGCAAAGATTGCTGCGTGGCTGGATAATAATCCGGACATAACCTGGGTAAGTCATGACCACCCGCAGAGCGGGTGGCTTGAGGAAAGCCCCTAAAAGGGGCTAGGTATTTTCGGTAAAGTCTAGCTCTTCTTGCTTTTCAATGTGCTCTTGATCTCTTACATAAGCGCGGATCATA
>JAJZQA010000227.1 GCA_021810985.1 Deltaproteobacteria bacterium | reverse complement strand
AATAGAGGAATAAGCTCGATGGCGGAATCCAATTACTACTTCGTTTGCGGATCGTCGCTCCCCTCACATGAGAGGTAAACCTGCAACAGCCTGCCTGGGTCCGCTGCATACAGTTCCGCATATCCACAGTCACCGCATATAAGCGCTTTCAACTCAAAATCTTTCGCTCCCTTGAAAAGCAGCGCATCAGGTTTCCGCTCAACTCGCACGGAGAGACTCATGTCTTGATACTCGCCATTACGGTCAATTACCCGGACATTATGCATGACCTTGCCAGAGTTGCATTTGGGACACTGCTTGCGTTTCATGGCGTATATCCTCTTTGTTTGTGCGAAGTTGGAGAGTTAATCTCGCATGTTCAAGTCCCCTCAACCTCATCCTGAAGGCAAAGCGTTTGGTCGAGGAAGCTTACTCTTTAATGATGACTTGAACCGAGAATTTTTGTAATGGCTATGGCTCAACAGATATTTTGAAGTCTATCATGCATGAACCCATATTTTACTATTTGTCAAACTCTCAAGTCCTGACCCCGCAGGCCCCCGGCGACTTGAAAACGTTATGAATCCGCGAACAATTTCCGACATGCCATGCCATTTGTCCGTAGGGTTTGGTTTCAAACCCGCCCTTACCCTCGATTCAATTTCCATTTCGACAAGTTTTCGGCACCTTACAGCCAGCCATATTTACTGTCGTTCATGAATTTATTGAAAGTCGATTTTGTGCCGCAAATTCCAAAGTCACCTACGACAAGTATACCGCTTGCTTCGAGCAAAATAACAAAAGTATTCAGAGATTTCCCGCAAAAAAAAGGGGGCAACGTCTACTCCGGAGCCCCCTTTTCATACTGTACCAACTGACCCGCTACTCACCAGTCAGCAGCTCCATCAAACGGAAACCATCCTCCAGAATAAAGCCGGTCTTGGCCGCGGAGACTTCATCGTAGCCCTCAATCCCCGGCTTCACCACATCCTCACCACGGTAAATGATGAACGGCACCGGATCGCTGGTGTGCGTCATGAGCCGGAGTGGCGTAGGGTGGTCGGGGGTGCAGAGGATCCGGTACTCGCCGAATTTCTTCATCCCTTCGCAGATTGGCGCTACGATCTTGCTATCGAAATCCTCGATGGCCTGGATTTTGTTCTCGAGACTGCCGGAATGGGATGATTCATCCGGCGCCTCCACGTGCAGGTAGACAAAATCATGACGCTCAAGGGCATCAAGAGCAGCAGCCGCTTTGCCAAGGTAGTTGGTATCGAGGTAGCCGGTTGCTCCGGGCACTTTGATGATTTCCAGACCGGCGTAAACCCCGATCCCGCGCACCAGGTCAACCGCCGAAATGACCGCACCGGTAAGGCCGAACTTGTCACGATAGGTCTCCATGCGCGGCGCCTTGCCGTGCCCCCAGAGCCAGATGGAATTGGCCGGAGTCTTCCCGGCATCCAGGCGTTGCCGGTGCAACGGGTGGTGCGCGAGAATCGACTGTGATTGTTTCATCAGGCGCAGAAGTTTCTCCGCCCCGTCGCCTTTGGGGAGATACGGCTCAATGCACTTCCCGGAAATGTCGTGAGGAGGAGTGAGCTCGAGCTTTACCTTTCCGTTGCGCCAGACCAGCAGATGCCGGTAGCTCACCCCGGGATGGAATTCAAACTCGCTATCTCCCAGCTCAGCGGCAAGTGCTGCAATTAACTCATGGCTCTCCTCCGTGGTGATGTGACCGGAAGAGTAGTCGGCCATGAACACGGTTCCGGCATCATCACGCAGATTCACCAGGTTCAAACGAAAGGCAACATCGTCGGGCCCGAGAGCGACACCCATGCTGGCGGCTTCCAGGGGAGACCTTCCGGTATAACAGGTTCGCGGGTCATATCCAAAAACTGAGAGGTTCGCCACGTCGCTCCCCGGGGGATAGCCGGGTGGGATCGTATTCGCAAGCCCCATCAAACCGCGTTGCGCCATAAAATCCATGACAGGGGTCCGAGCAAACTGCAGCGGTGTTTTCCCCCCCAGAGACGCGATCCCTTCATCAGGCATTCCGTCACCGAGCAATACAATATATTTCATAAGTTAGTCCTTTCTTGCAGCTGCTATACAGAAACCCGGTCAGGCCCGGGGATGGAATTCTTCATGGATCTTCTTCAAACGTTCCCGGGTGATGTGGGTATAAATCTGGGTCGTTGAAAGATCCGCGTGGCCAAGCATCAGTTGAACGCTTCGCAAATCGGCGCCATTCTCCAGGAGATGTGTGGCGAAAGAATGCCGAAGTGTATGCGGAGAAATGTTCTTCGCGATCCCCGCCTGCCGCGCTCTTTTTTTAATAACATTCCAAAAAGCCTGCCGCGTCATGGGCATACCGAGCCGGGAAAGAAAAAGATAATCGCTCCCGCCCTTTTTGTCCAGCTTCCAGCGTGCCTTTGCCAGATATTCATCCAAGGACGCTAGCGCGGTCTCCCCCAACGGCACCAATCGCTCCTTGCCGCCTTTGCCGCAGGTAAGCAGAAAGCCGGCTGTCCTGTTGACCTCTCGCGTCTTCAGCTGCACCAACTCGGAGACCCGAAGACCTGTTGCATAGAGCAGATCCAACATCGACCGGTCCCGGACATCCTCCGGGATTTCCCCCGCAGGTGCGGCTAGCAACCGCTCGACGTCTTTGAAACTCAAGATGGCCGGCAACTTGGCCACCGTTCGGGGAGCATCGATCAGCGAGGCCGGATTCCCGTCACAGTAATTCTCGATTTCAAGAAAACGGTGAAACATCCGGACCGAGGATAAAGCGCGCGCCCTGCTCCGGGGAGCGAGACCAAACTCCTTCAGCCAAGCCAGGAACTCGGCTATCTCGAGTGGCCGGATCCTCTCCGGTTCGTCTATCTTTTGCCGTGACAGGAAAGACAGATAGCGCTCGATGTCTCGATGATAGGCTTCCAGGGTATTATCGGAAAGGCCCTTTTCCACCACCAGGTAGGAGAGGAATAGCTCAAGATACTGTTTCATGCCTCAGCGATCGCCGAATAAAGACGTTGCTTGATTTCCGCCAGTTTCTCTTCCGAAGTCAGCTTATGACCGAAGATGTCCTTTACATAGAAAACATCGGCCACCTGGTCGATCTTCGTCGAGATTTTCGCGATGCCGATATAGAGCCCCAACCTGGTCAGAGTGCTTGTAATGCAGTAGAGCAACCCGACTTTGTCATGGGTATAGATATCGATAACCGTGTAGTCGTCGGATACTTCGTTGTCGATTTCAATAACCGTCGGAAAGCGGGGCTTGACTTTCTCGGTCAGGATACTGGGTCGATGGCGTCTTTGCACCAGGGTCTGGACCTGAACCTTGCCCTGAATAACCTGCAGCAGGTCTTCCTCCAGCCGCTCCCAACGGGTGGGTTCGGTAATAATAAATCCCTGAGGAGAATTGACCTGCAGTACATCAAAGACTTTGCCATTGCTGCTGGTATGAATCTGGGCGCCTAGGATGTTCATGCCATTGGCAGCCATCACTCCGGTTATCATCGAAAAGAGTCCGGGTACGTCCAGGGTGCAGATGCTCACATTCGAGTAGGAACCGTCCGGCGTATGCTGAACCCGGATCAGGAACGGTGCATCGCCAAGCGTCAGCAACATCCTGACCTCGTCCGCAATGACGACGGGGGCATTGGAGAGAAGGTTCCTGATACTGAGTGCTTTCAGTTCCTCTTTGACGACTATGGCCGGGTAGTCGTTTTCGAGCAGTTTCACGACCTCCTTCCTGATCTTCTTCAACCGCTCGCTACGCACCTCGAATTTAAAGTCGCCCCGCTCCAGCACGGCAAAAGTCTTTTCGTACAACTCCTCCATCAGCATCGCTTTCCAGTCGGTCCAGACCTCGGGTCCTACCGCCTTGAGATCCGCATAGGTGAGCAGGTAGAGCATTTTGAGGGTTTCGCTGGTCCCCATCTGCCGGGCAAACTGAATAATCATTTTTTCATCATGGAGATCGCGCCGCTGGGCAATATGGGCAAAGAGGAGATGGTGGCGCACGAGGAATTCCAGTCGCTCGCTGTCCTCCTTGCTGAGGCCGAGCCGCCGCGCAATGGTCGGCATCATTTCGGCGCCCTTTTCCGAGTGATTGCCGCCCTCACCTTTACCGATATCGTGCAGCAGAACCGCCAGCAACAGCAGTTCACGTTTTGAAATGTCTCCGGCTAGTTTCGTCAGGAGAGGTAAAACCTCACGATGTTCGCCCTGGGTAAGCCGGATTATTTCCTCTACCGCAAAGAGGGAATGCACATCCACCGTGTACATATGGTAGAGATCGTGCTGGGCTTTGCAATAGACGCGCTCAAACTCCGGAATGAAGCGAATGAGAAACTCCAGGTAATGCATTTTCTTTAGAGTGCTCCCCACCTTTTTGTGCGAGCGAAGAATGGCAAAAAACGCTTGGTTCACCTCGCGGTTGCGGCGGAATTTGTCATTCACCAGATGAAGGTTCCGGCGCACAAGGTTCTGGGCATGCATACTGATTTCGACATCGTGCTTCTGCGCATACTCGAACAGCCGCATCAACAGAGCCGGGTTCTCGCTGAAGGCATTCTCGCCGGTGATCGTCAATTCACCCTTGATCACATAGAAACCATCGCCGACCGGCCGGCGCACCAGGTAGCCGAGAATTTTGCGGGAAGCATCGTCACGGTGCAGGCATTTGGAAACCATCAGCGACCAGAACTG